>CAYYGF010000048.1:9027-12321 GCA_964471315.1 uncultured Oscillospiraceae bacterium
CCTTTTCGAACTGGCTCAGCGCCGCGCCGCCTACCCGCTTGGTGGGGGAATCCGGGGCAGCCAGCTCCGGATGGGCATTTTCCAGCTCCTCCAGCTCCCGCAGCAGGTGGTCATATTCATAATCCGGCATATCCGGGTCGTCCAGTACATAATAACGGTAGCCAGCCTCGGTCAAGACCCGGGTCAGTTCCTGAATTCTTTCTTTAGGATTCATAATTTCCTCCGGTTTGCAAAAATGTATTGGGTACGTCTCCGACGATTACGGTTTCCGCCACAACCACCTCACTGTTGACGGTGAAGCTGCTGGTCTGGCCCAGCACCAGCACCGCCACGTCCACGCTTACCTCCATGGTCAGCTGGTGCAGCGTCTGGTTGATACCCGCGTGGGAGAATTGACTGGAAAAGGTGGCATCGGAATTGCGGATAGACAGAATGTGTACCGGAATGGCCGGGCCCTTTCCGGAGAGAAACTCCGGCAGGAACAGGCTTCCCAGAGGGATTCCGATATCCGAGGTATCCAAAGCCAAAATTTCATCGTTAATGATATTTAAGATATCCGTTTTCAGACGGTTGATCTCGCTCATATTGGTTTTCAGCGCGGTAATCCGGCCATCCAGATCCTTTTCAAAATACACGATCCGATCATATTGGATCACGCCGTTGGCAATCTGCTTGGCAATGGCATCGTTGGTTAGGTCAGAGGTGGTATTCTTCACCTGGGTTTCCGCCAAATCCCGAATCACCTCCCGGTAGCGGCTGCGAAACATGAGAAACACCACTCCCGCAGCAACCAGCAGAACAAACAAAAACCACACGAACCTTCGCAGCCGCCGAACCATACCCATCCCCCCGGGTTAGCGTATGCCCAGGAGAAGGGAATCATGACAGCTTTTTCATATGCGCAGACGCCGTTTTGGCCATCAGCTTTTTGGTGCCGATGTCATCAAAGGCAATTTCCAGCAGGGCGTCTCCCCCCATCTTCATCACGGACAGCACCATGCCCCGTCCAAAAGCCGCGTGAAGCACCATATCGCCCTTGTTCAGTTCCAAGCAGGGCGTGCTGGCGGGGGTAGCTACGGAATTGAGAACCGATCTGGTCTGGGACTTTCTGGCGGGGGCGGAATATCCGGAATGCTGGCCGTAAGCGCCGCCATAGCCGCTATCCAGAGGCTTCCGGTAGCCGCCCCGCTTCACGATGCACTCCTCCGGAATCTCCTTCAAAAACCGGGACGGCAGGGACGCAGAGGTTCTGCCATAGATCATACGCTGCCTGGCATAGCTGATGGTCAGGCTCTGTTTGGCCCGGGTGATGGCCACATAGCACAGCCGCCGCTCCTCCTCCATTTCCTCCGCATCGCCGATGGCCCGCATCCCGGGGAACAGCCCGTCCTCAAAGCCCACCAGGAACACATGGGGAAATTCCAGGCCCTTTGCCGCGTGCATGGTCATCATCACCACGGCGTCGTCGTTTTCGTTGTATTGTTCAATATCCGTATACAGGGCGATTTCCTCCAGGAAACCGGCCAAAGTCGGGGTTTCCGCGTTCTCCACATAAGCGTTGATGCTGGATTTTAATTCCCGTACATTTTCCAGCCGGGTCTTGTTCTCCTCGGTATCCTTGGCGCTGAGCATATCCACATAGCCCGTGCGGATCAGCAGTTCCTCGTAAAAGTCCGGCAGGCTCATTCCCTCCTCCAAAAGCTGGGCCATGCCCTCGATCAAGGCGGAAAATTGCAGCAGCTTCATGGCGGATTTTTCCAACGGCCCGTAGGAATAAGGATCCGAAATCACCCGGTACAGGGGCTTGTGCTCCGCTTCCGCCAGCCGGGAGGCCATTTCGATGGTTTTTGCTCCCAGGCCCCGGGGCGGGTTGTTGACAATCCGCTTCAAACGCAGATCGTCAGTACGGTTGTTGATGACACACAGATACGACAGCATATCCTTGACCTCGGCCCGGTCAAAGAACCGGGTGCCGCCGATGACCCGATAGGGAATTCCGTTGCGCTTCAAGGAGAATTCCAACGCGTTGGATTGGGCATTGGTGCGGTACAGAATCGCGTAGTCCTTGAAATTCTTGCCCTTGGAGCCGGCTATGATCTTTCCGGCGACAAAGTTGCCCTCCGCGCCCTCATCGCTGGCTTCATAAACCGTAATCGGCTCGCCCTGGCCGTTGGCTGTCCATAGCTGCTTGCCCTTGCGGCCAATGTTATGGGAGATCACCGCGTTGGCGGCATTCAGGATTGCCTGAGTAGAACGGTAGTTCTGTTCCAGACGGATGGTGCGGGCGCCGCGGTACTGCTTTTCAAAGTTCAGAATGTTCTCAATGGTGGCGCCCCGGAACCGGTAGATGCTCTGGTCGTCATCGCCCACCACGCAGATATTCTCATACCCGCCCGCCAAAATGGATGTCAGCAGATACTGCATGTGGTTGGTATCCTGATATTCGTCCACCAGCACATAGCGGAATTTCCGCTGATAATACTGCCGGATATCCTCGTTTTCCTGCAAAAGCCGCACGGTTACGTAGATAATGTCATCAAAATCCAAGGCGTTGTTGTCCTTCAGTCGGGTCTGATACTTTTCGTAGGCCCTGGCAATGTGAAGTGCGCGCAGGTCGCCGCCGCCTTCCGCCCGGGAGAGCATCTGCTGGGCGGAGACCATTTGGTCCTTCTCCCGGCTGATGGCGCCCAGGACATATTTGGGCGGGAAGGTCTTGTCATCCAGGCCCATGTCCTTGATGATTTCCTTCATAATCCGCTCGGAATCGGAGGAATCATAAATGGTAAAGCTTCGGGTATACCCCATCCGCTCGATGTCCCGCCGCAAAATCCGGCAGCAGGCAGAATGGAAGGTCATGGCCCAGATATCCTGGGCCTCCGGCCCCAAAAGCAGGGAAAGCCGATCCTTCAGCTCCCCCGCCGCCTTGTTGGTAAAGGTGATGGCAATGATGCTCCAAGGCATCGCAGGTTCCACCGCGCAGAGGCCGTCCGCCCGCAGGCGGTTCTCATCGGAGACGTCTTCCCCCAGGCTTTCCAGAAAGGAAACATCCGCTTCTGTCGCAGCGTTGGGGATCTCCCGGGAATCGCTGCCCCGGCCAAAGCGCATCAGATTGGCAATCCGGTTGATCAGCACCGTGGTCTTGCCGCTGCCGGCTCCGGCAAGCAGCAGCAGTGGGCCTTCCGTGGTTAGGACGGCCTGCCGCTGCATGGGGTTGAGCTGGCTGAACTGCCCCTCAATGTAGGCACGCCGGGCAGCAAGAAAACGGGAATCCATTTGTTCGTTCATAGTCACACC
>CAYYGF010000049.1:0-12159 GCA_964471315.1 uncultured Oscillospiraceae bacterium
GAGATCAAGTTCTACCTGTCTGACGATGCCAACAACATGCTGACCAACTTCAAGAACGGCACCTGGCAGCTCATCGACGATGTGCCCACCCAGGAAATCCCCACTCTGAAGGCCGAGTACCCCGATGAGTTTGTGGTTGCTGGCCAGATCGGCACCTACTACGTCTGCTGGAACATCAACGAGCCCCTGCTGCCCGAAGCCTAATCGCTGCGGATAGCGTCAAAATCTAGCGTAAATCCCCCATCTTCCTCGGAAGATGGGGGATTTTTCCGTGCTGCCAGCGGAATCCTTTGACATTTTGCGTCATTTCTGCTACCATATTACGGAGAAAAAACAGCAGCAAGAGAGGACATTTTCCATGGCAAATGTGATTGAAATTACCGATTTTTCCGCCCCGGAGCTGGATGTATATGCCCGGCTGACGGAGGCGCAGCTATTGAACCGCTTTGAACCAGCCAGGGGGCTTTTTATCGCGGAAAGTCCCAAGGTTATCCACCGTGCCCTGGACAGTGGCTGTGAGCCTGTTTCCCTATTGATGGAACGCAAGGACATTAACGGCTCCGCCCGGGGAATTCTGGAGCGCTGCCCCGAAATCCCCGTTTACACCGCCGATGAGGAGCTGCTGTGTGGCTTGACCGGCTATCACTTGACCCGGGGCGTCCTTTGCGCCATGCGCCGCCCACCCTTGCCCACAGTGGACGCGATCTGCCAGAATGCCAGCCGAATCGTGGTGCTGGAAAACGTCCAAAACCCCACCAACGTTGGGGCGATCTTTCGCTCTGCCGCGGCCCTGGGCATGGATGCGGTGCTGTTGACGCCGGGCTGCAGCAATCCCCTGTATCGTCGCAGCGCCCGGGTGAGCATGGGCACCGTATTTCAGATACCTTGGACGTTTACCGGAGATTGGCCAGAGGAAGGGATAGCCCAACTCAAGCATCTGGGCTTTCGTACCGCCGCATTGGCTCTCCGGGATGACACAATTTCCATCGAGGATCCCATCCTCGCCCAGGAGAAAAAGCTGGCTCTGCTGCTGGGCAGCGAAGGTGACGGCCTTGCCGGCAAAACCATCGTTGGATGTGATTATACCGTGAAAATCCCCATGTACCATGGGGTAGATTCTTTAAATGTAGCTGCCGCCAGCGCCGTTGCCTTCTGGCAGCTACGAAAAGATAGGAAGGAGATGGACGTATGATTCTGGAATTCGGCCGACCCGCTGACTGTTCAGACAGGCTTGACAAGGAGATTCGCTGCTATGACCTGCTGGACAGCCTGTGCATTCCCTATCAGCGCATGGATCATGCCCCTGCTATGACCATGGAGGCCTGCCAGGAGATCGACCAGGCGCTGGATGCCGTAATCTGCAAAAATCTGCTGCTGTGCAACCGTCAGTGCACACAGTTCTACTTACTGATGCTTCCCGGCGACAAGCACTTCAAAACCAGCGTTCTGTCCAAAGAGATCGGCTCCTCCCGCTTGAGCTTTGCCAGTCCGGAATACATGCAGCGTTATCTGGACATCACCCCCGGCTCCCTCAGCGTTCTGGGTCTGATGAATGACAAGGAAAACCATGTGCAGCTGCTGATGGACGAGGATGTGCTGACGGGGGAATACTTCGGGTGCCATCCCTGTATCAACACCTCCAGCCTTCGGCTTCGGATGGATGATCTCATTGGGAAAATCCTCCCTGCCATGGGCCACAGCCCTCGGATGGTGTCGCTGCCGGAGGAGACTCCGTTATGAGGCGTACTCGTCTGTTTCCAAACGCGTCGGACTTCCCCGAGCCCTTTCGGCCTTTGATTGAAAACAATCCAGTCTACGCAAGCAGCTGCTCCAAAGCAGCCCAGATCTGGTTGCTTGACGGGGACGGCGGACTCTATCTGAAATCCGCCGCTGCCAGGAGTTTAAAAACCGAGGCGGATATGACCCGGTATTTCCACAGCTTAAGTCTGAGCGCGGAAGTGCTGGCCTATCTTTCGGAGGAACGGGACTGGATGCTGACAAAACGGATCCCCGGCGAGGACTGCGTTTTCCCAGACTACCTGGCCCAGCCAAAGCGGTTATGCGACACCTTGGCTTCCCTGCTGCGGCAGCTTCATGAGACGCCCTTTTCCGGCTGTCCTGTAACGGATCGCTGCGCCGCCTACCGGGCCGCAACGGAGCGCAATCACTCGGCAGGACATTATGACGCCGCCCTGTTTCCCGACGGTTGGGGCTTTTCCTCCGCAGAAGAAGCCTGGCATCTCATTCAAACCAACGGAAAATACCTCAAATCCGACACCCTTCTTCGCGGCGACTACTGCCTGCCCAATATTATATTGGACAGGTGGAAGTTTTCTGGTTTTGTGGATCTGGACAGCAGCGGCGTAGGCGATCGCCACATCGACCTGTTTTGGGGTGTATGGACGCTATTTTTCAATTTGAAAACCAATGCCTATTACGACCGCTTTCTGGATGCCTATGGCCGGGATCGGGTGGAACCGGAGCTTCTGCGCACAGTAGCAGCCTTTGAAACCTTCCTATAGCAGAAAAAATGTGCCGCACCTTGGATGGCACGGCACATTTTTTATTACAGAGAGGAGTATCCGAAGCTGTTGACCAGTGCGTCCACCTTTTGGCCTGCCTTGCAGTAGGGGCAGTCCCGGTAATCATAGCTCTCGTAGTCCGGCAGGTCGGCAATGGAATAGACGGAGCGGACAGGATAGCCTGCGACTTCGTCCACAGCCCGGTAAATAGCTGCCACACCGGCCACCTGTCCACCGTAATACTCAATGGCCTCGATGGAGCGCTTGGCGGTGAAGCCTGTGGTAACAGAGGCCATCAGCACCATCACGTGCTTTCCACGAATCATAGGCTGGATGTTGTCACGGAAGATGATCTGGGAGTTTGCATTATATTCCGGCTCCACCACATAAATGGTCTGGTGGGCATTGATGGTACGGAATCCACTCTTGGTCAGCTCCTCGGCAATACACGTGCCCAGCACCGCGGTGCCGTCCAGGCACAAGATCGTGTCCACAGGCGTATCATTGATAAAATGGGAAACCAACTGATACGCGCTGTCCCGCGCCTCGCTGAGACGGGTTTTCTGGAAGGTAATGTCGATGTAGTAGTTGATGTGGGAATGGTTGGTCACAAAGTGTCCCTTGGCAAGGCGCAGAGGCGCATTGCCCCGCTTTACAGGCAGTTTTACAAGCTGGATCATACGTGTTTCCTCCATTTTTCGGATTACAAAAAAGAAAACGTTTTTCATGGCCCGGAAGAAGCGTTTTACCGGGCACTCAAAAAACGCTTTTTTTCATTATAACCCCTATTAGGCAAAAAGGCAAGGGGAAACCCCGGTTTCCCCTTCCAAAATTCACCTGCCAAACTTGGTTATATTGCGCAATCTCAGCGCCTTCTCCTGCCGCAGAAACTGGTTTGCGATGATCCGGCAAATTTTTCCGGTTCGGATCATCCAATGAATCTTTCCAAAACTGGCCCACATCACATCATCCGTCTCCCCAGGCAGCAGCACAATATCCTTCAGCCGCACCCGGCGTTGGATACAATAGTGGTCATAAAACACATTCCGATCTCTATCCGTATCCAGGTATTCAAATTCCTCCGGCTCCGCCCGAATGCCTGTCTCCTCAAACAGCTCCCGGGCAATGGCCTGTCGGCTGGTTTCCCCGGCCTTTACCGCGCCACCAGAGTTTTCCCAGGTTCCGGCAAAGCTCTTCTCCTTTGCCCGTCGTGTCAGCAGAAGATGGCCCAGACCGTCATAAACCCAAACACAGACCACAAGGCCATACTCCCCCGGCTTCCAGGGTGTTCCCCGCTGGTGGACTCTGCCGGTAAGATTTCGGTTTTCATCGTAAATATCGTTCAGCTCCATCCCAGCCACCCTTTCTCGTAGGTTAATAAAAGCATATCACAGCCAAGCAAAAAAGGCAATGCGAAAAATAACTTCTTTCCATTCTTTTCCAATATCTGAGAAGAAAGGACGCACAAATGTGCGTCCTTTTTCATTAACCAAACAGGTGGAAAATCCCCAGCGCGTCCAAGCAGATTGCCAGAAAGGTCAGCGCCAGCAGCGTCAAGCAGATGCCGATAATGATGTCCAGCTGCTTCAGAGACAGCGGGATTTTATCGTACCAGCTCTCCTTCTGCATTTGCCAGGGAGTCTTTGCCTTTTCCCCATCCTTGGGGGTTTCCTCCCCTTCCGGGTATGCCAGATTCTTTTTTTCTTCCATTACTTCTTCGCCACGTACTTGCGGATATCCATGGCAACGGCAGTGATGACCACCAAGCCCTGGACGATGTAGTTAAAGTTGGGGTCAGCGCCCACGAACTGCAGAATGATCTTCAGCAGCTCGAACACCAGCACACCGATCAGAATGCCGCCAACGGTACCAATACCACCCGTGGTGGACACGCCGCCGATAGTACAGCCAGCGATGGCTTCCAGCTCGTAGGAAACACCCATGGAGGCGGAGGCACCGCCAGATTTACCGGTCATCAAGAAACCGGCAAAGGCATACATCATACCGGCAGTCATGTAGATCATGGTCTTTCTAACGCGGACATTCACGCCGGAGACTTCAGCAGCGTTCTCATTGCCGCCGATGGCGTAGATGTACTTGCCGTGGGTGGTCTTGTTATACATGAACCAGAATAGCAGGCCAAACAGCAATGCAAACAGAATATAGCCGTTGAAGCCCTTGAAATCACCGAAGGCCAGGAACTTCCAGTTGAAGAAGGCCTTGAAGCTGTCGCTGAAGCCGCCGATGGGCTGGGCGTTGGTGTAAATCAAGTTGATACCGTATATGATGGTCTGAATACCCAGAGTCGCAATAAAGGGAGGAACGCTCAGATAGGAGATAATCAAGCCGGTGATGGTGCCAATGACAGCACCAATGGCCAAGACAATCAGCAGAACCACCCACATGTTCATTTCCGGCATCCAGGAGAACATCCGGCTGGCATAGTCAGCGCGCTGAACCATGACGCCGGTGAGGGTAGCGGCCAGAGCAGCCTGGCGGCCAGCGGACAGGTCGGTGCCTTTGGTGATCAGACAGCCGGAGACGCCCAGGGCGATCAGGAAACGAACCGTGGTATTGCACATTAGGTTGTTCAGGTTATCCCAGGAGAAGAATTTATCGATGGTGCAGCCGACCACCAAGCTGAGGATAGCCAGCATGATAACGATGGGATTGCCCTTGACCAAAGCCCCGATCTTCTGGGGAATACTCATTTGTGTTTTCATTTGTAGTTCCTCCTTGCTCAAACTGTCTCAAACTGGGTTGCCAGTTCCATAATGTTTTCCTGGGTAGCGTCCTTGCCATCCACAAAGCCGGTGACTCGGCCATCGCACATGACCATGATCCGGTCGGACATGCCAATCAGCTCTGCCATTTCCGAGGAAATCATAATGATACTCTTGCCGGCTCGGGCCAGCTCTTCAATGATACAGTAAATCTCATACTTGGCGCCGACGTCAATGCCTCGGGTCGGCTCGTCCAGGATCAGCACATCGGGAGCGTTGGCCAGCCAACGGCCGATCAAAACCTTCTGCTGGTTGCCGCCGGACAGGCTCTGAATTTGGGTCTTGCTGGAGGGCGTCTTGATGTTCATCTTCTTAACGTTCTCCTGCACCAGATTCTCCACCTTCTTGCTGTTAATCATCAGGTGATAATCCAAGTATTTCTGCAAGGAGGCCACGGAGATGTTATCCGCGATGCTCAACACTCCCAAAATACCGGTAGCGCGGCGATCCTCGGTGAGCATGGCAATGCCCTGGTCAATGGCGTCCTTGGGACGGTTGACCATCAGCTCCTTGCCTTGATACTTGATCTTACCGCTGGTATGGGAACGGATGCCAAATAGGCCTTCCATCAGTTCGGTACGCTGGGCGCCCACCAGGCCGCCCACGCCCAAAACCTCGCCTTTGCGGACATTGAAATTCACGTGACGGAAACTCTTGGGGTTGATGGAGGTGAAATCCTCCACTTCGAACACCACCTCACCAGGGACGTTGTGCCGTTCGGGATACAGGTTGGTCAACTCCCGGCCCACCATCTTGGAAATGATGAAATCGGTAGTCAGCCCGGCGCAGTCCCAGGTGCCAATGTACTGGCCATCACGCATGATGGTGACTTCATCGGAGATCCGCAGAATCTCGTCCATCTTATGGGAGATGTAGACAATGGCAACGCCGTCGGCTTTCAGATCCTCAATGATGCGGAACAGGGCTTCGACCTCGTTGGAAGTCAAAGAGGAAGTCGGCTCGTCCAGAATCAGAACCTTGCAGTTGGCGGAAACAGCTTTGGCAATTTCCACGGACTGCATCTGGGAAACGCTTAATTCGCCCAGCATCTGCTTGGGATCGAAGTCCATCCGCACCTTTTTCAGCAGTTCCGCGGTATCGGCATACATCTTCTCATGGTCAACCACGGGGATGAAGCCCAGCAGCTTCTTCATGGGGTAGCGACCCAGGAAAATATTCTCGCCGATGGTTCGGGCGGGAATGGGTTGCAGCTCCTGATGCACCATGGCGATGCCCATTTTCAGCGCTTCCAGAGGATCCTTAATGGTAACCTTCTGACCCTCGTAGATAATCTCGCCTTCGTCCATGCTGTAGATACCGAACATACACTTCATCAGCGTGGACTTACCGGCGCCGTTTTCGCCCATGAGAGCATGAACCTTACCGGGGTGCAGGCACAGCTGGGCGTGATCCAGGGCTTTCACACCGGGGAAGGACTTACAAACACCGCGCATTTCCAAGCGGTATTCACTCATAGAGCAGACCTCCTATCCTATTGCGTTATTCAAGACTTTTGTTTCGTCTCAGTGGAAGGCGGAATGGTTTCTGCCTTCCACTCAAAGGAAACCTCTGGAAATGTGGGGTGGGCTGCAAGCAGCCCACCCACAATGAAATGACAGGATATTAGCCGAAGTAAGCGGCATCAACCTTGACGTAGTCAACCCAGTAGTAGTTGTCCATGGGTTCGCCGTTCAGAGCCTTGACAGCCACGTCAACAGCCTTGTGGGACTGACCGATGTGGTCGTTCAGAACGGTACCGGTCATGGTGCCCTTCTGAACCATCTCCTGGCACTCAGCCAGAGCGTCAACGCCCAGCAGGTAGATGTCCTCACCGACCTTACGGCCAGCGGCTTCGATAGCGGCGGCAGCGCCCAGAGCCATGCCGTCGTTGTTGCAGAAGACGACCTCAATGTCATCGCCGTACTGTGCCAGAGCAGCGGCCACGATTTCCTGGCCCTTGGTCTGATCCCAGTTACCAACGTTCTTAACCAGCTCCTTGACCTGCACGCCAGCGTCGGTCAGAGCCTTGATGGAGTACTCAGTACGGTACTGCGCATCGGGGTTCTCGGGGTCGCCAACGACCATGACGTAGGAAACAACGCCGTCGCCATTGATGTCGCCCTTGTTGTCCAGAGCCAGAACGATCTCGCCCTGGTAGGTGCCGGACTGACGGGCGTCAGCGCCCACGTAGCAGACAGTGGGGTTGTCGATGATGCCGGGGTAGGACTCATCGCCGTTGTCGCCCAGAGGCTCACGGTTGATCAGAACCAGAGGAATGCCGGCAGCCACGACCTTGTCGATGATGACTTCGGCAGAGGAGGTCTGAACCAGGTTGCAGATGATGACATCCATGCCCTGAGTGATGAAGGTGTCAATCTGGTTGGTCTGCTCGCCCATGTCGTTCTTACCGTCGACCATGGTGACATTGTACTTCACAGTGTCGGTCTCCAGGGTCTTGAAGTAAGCCTCGATCTCCTGGCGGTACAGGGTCATGAAGTTATCGTTGTACTGGTAGATGGCAACACCAACATTGTAGGTCTTGACATCCGTGCCAGGCTCAGCAGCGGCAGCCTTCGTCTCGGCGGGAGCAGCAGCCTGGGTCTCAGCGGTCTTGGAGCCGCCGCAGGCTACCAGGGTCAAGGCCATGGCCAGAACCAGCAGCAGGGAAATGAGCTTTTTCATTTGTTTTCCTCCTAAAATGAAAATGATGTATGCTAAAACCGGTTTTCCCGGGATCAGCCAAAGGACTATCGTTCCCAGAAACTGGGAACGCAAGAAAAGGACGTCCTTTTCTTGCAAAATGTGAAAATCTTTTTCGGCCACAGATAATATAACACCAGTTCACACTTTTGTAAAGCTTTTCTTATATTTTCAGCAAATAGTCTCATACATCCGTTCTATTTTTGTGTATATTACACAATTTTCGATGTATCAATAAAATAACGCAAAAACTCCTCCGCCCATGGCGGAGGAGTAAAATTGGCCAAATCCCACTATTTTTCGTTCAATACGGCATGGATTCTCTCCAAAGAGTTTTTCACCAAAACTTCCGGCTTGAGATAATGTCGGTAGTAGTCCGCGTTGGCCAGCTTCATGGCATACAGGGCATCCGGGTTCTCCACCAAGCGATGCACCGCCTGGATACATTCTTCTCCGGTTGTGAAGGGCAGGTAATGCTTCCCCGCCGCGAAATCCCCCGGAACGCTGTAGTGGAAGGTCTCGTTGACGATGGCCTTCGCCGCCGCCACGTACTCTCCGGTTTTCCAGCCGATACTCTCATGCAGTCCGATGGTTCCGATGCAGATGTCACATTCGTGGAGCAGCTTCAGATATTTCTTCCGCTCCGTGTATTGGTTCGGCACGATCAGCTCCGGGGCCAGGGATCTGGACAGGGCCGTGTCATTCAAGCCGCCAAAGAAGGCATCGCCATAGCGGCTGCGCAGGGTATGTAGGATCTCGATCCGGGATTCGTTGATCTGCCTGCGTTCTGCATTGACATTTTCCGGCAGGGACGGATCGTGGCTGTCCCACAGCCGGGTTAGAAAGAGGATCTTCACCGGCTCCCCCGCCTTTGGCACCGCTTTTCCCTCGAACACCTCCGGCACAAAGTATTTGTCCGGCGTCCGGCCCAGCAAGGGTTTGACCAGCGCCTTCCACACCGGCTCCTGGATGGGATCCCCCGGGCAGGTCACGTGGTAGTTAAAGCCCAGCGGATAGATTTTTCCGGCATACTCCGGGAAAAGCGCCTGGTTCTTTTCCAGGGAGAAACTGCGCTTGAAGTAAAAATCGCAGTTTTCCAGTCCCTTTCGCATATTCTCCGGATCCTGGTAGCCGTCCCACAGGTCATAGACGATCCGCTGCCCCCGATACCGGGCCAGCAGCACCGGCAGGTCATGAAAAGGATTTCCCGGATCCCGGGAAGCATTTTCCAGCTCCACCCGCCAATCCTGGGGGTTCAGCAGCAAAAAACCGGCAATGATCTGGGACAGGTGCTCGATGGTGGAGGGAATGGTGACGTTGATGGTTTCCATAGGCGTTCTCCTTATGTTTCCCAGGGGAAGGGGTTTCCGGCAAGCACGGATTCTTTCAGATATCGGAAGGTCTCCTGCTCCCCTTTTTCCGCCAGCATGGTCAGAATATAGCGCAGCTGCCGGGCGGTGTCGGGATGCATCAGTTCCTTTTCCCGGCTTTTTTCAAAATAGGTAAGGGCGGAATCATCCCGGTAGTCCTTTCCTTGATAGGTCATGCAGGCTGCCCTTCTGTCCATCACCATTTCCACCAGATATTTCCGGGGCATGGGAATGGATTCATAGTTGCGGGTCTGGCGGTTCATATCCGTCCAATATTCATAGTGGTGGCGGTTGCGGCCCTTGTGGTGCATCCAGGCCTCGCTGTAGCCCTTATCCTCCCGCTCGGCGGCGTTGGGGCTGCGGTTGCCCTGGTAGTACTTCGCTCCGGCCCGAAACTCCGTCAGAGAATATTTGGACAGGTCATGGGTCAAGCCCTGCCAATAAAGCCCCACCCGGAAACAGCCGCAGCAGACCAGCCAGCGGTGATGGGTAATGGTTTTGAAATGCAGCCATGGCTTCATGAGGAAGTGCCCCCTTTGCGTCTTTGGTTTTTATTATATCCTCATTTCCGCTGGAATGCAAGAGCGGGATGGGAGGATGGGAAAAGGCGGGGATTAACCCCGCCTTTTGATTATCCTTCGTTGACCACGATCTCGCTGACCTTCAGGCCGGGATTTCTCCGGCAGGTGAAGTCGATGGCCCAGAAGCTGGAGAAAACCAGCAGGCTGCGGCCCCGGTAGTCCTCCAGCAGCTCCGCGTCGGAGCCCAGGTTTAGATCCCCCAATTCTCCGGGATACTCGTCAATCAGCCGAATTTCTTCATAGGGCAGACTCTCCATCCGCAGGTCTACGCCATACTCATTCTTCATCCGGTACTGGAACACATCGAACTGCAGCGTGCCCACAACGCCCACGATGACCTCTTCCATGCCGGAATTCGGCACCTTGAAGATCTGAATGGCGCCCTCCTGGGCGATCTGCTCGGTGCCCTTGACGAACTGCTTGCGCTTCATGGAGTCCTTGGCAGACACCCGGCAGAAATGCTCGGGGGCAAAGGTAGGAATGCCGGAATAGGCAAACTTCTTCCCCGGCACGGTGATGGTGTCGCCGATGGCAAAGATGCCCGGGTCGAACACACCGATCACATCTCCGGCGTAGGCCTCCTCCACAATCTCCCGCTCGGCGGCCATCAGCTGCTGGGGCTGGCTCAGGCGCATTTTCTTCTTACCCTGGACGTGGTAATATTCCTTGTCCCGCTCGAATTTGCCGGAACAGATCCGCATAAAGGCCAGCCGGTCCCGGTGGGCCTTATTCATGTTGGCCTGGATCTTGAACACGAAGGCGGAAAAATCCGGGTCAAAGGTGTCGATGACGCCGCAGTCGGCAGTCCGGGGCAGGGGCGGCGGCGTCAGCTTCAGAAAGGCCTCCAGGAAGGGCTCAATGCCGAAATTGGTCAGAGCAGAGCCGAAGAACACGGGAGAAAGCTGGCCGGCCCGGACAGCCTCCAGATCCATCTCCCGTCCGGCGGACAGCAGCTCCACGTCATCGATAAGCTGGCGGTGCTTCTCCTGGGAATCCAGCAATTCGGCAACCATCGGGTCATACAAATCCACTTCCAGCTTGTCTACCCGCTTCTTGCCGGACACGCCGGAGAAGAACAGCAGCTCCGCCTTCTCCCGGTCGTAGACGCCCTGGAAGTCCTTGCCGGAGCCAATGGGCCAGTTCATGGCGTAGGTCTCAATGCCCAGCTCCCGCTCCACCTCGTCCAGCAGGTCAAAGGGATCCTTGGCTTCCCGGTCCATTTTGTTGACAAAGGTGAAAATGGGAATGTGGCGCATGGCGCAGACCTTGAACAGCTTCCGGGTCTGGGGCTCCACACCCTTGGCGCCGTCGATGACCATGACGGCAGAGTCGGCGGCCATCAAGGTTCGGTAGGTATCCTCGGAGAAGTCCTGGTGACCCGGGGTATCCAGGATATTGATGCAGAAGCCGTTATACTGGAACTGCATCACAGACGAGGTCACGGAAATACCGCGCTGCTTTTCGATCTCCATCCAGTCGGAGGTGGCGGCGCGGGAATTTTTCTTGCCCTTAACCACGCCTGCCTGGGCAATGGCGCCGCCGTAGAGCAGGAATTTTTCGGTTAGAGTGGTTTTACCGGCATCGGGGTGGGAAATAATGGCGAACGTACGCCGCCGGCTGATTTCTTCAACTAAATTAGACAAATGTCATCCCTCCATCAATTTTTGTCGATCACAAAGCACCGGGATGGCTAATGGGGACCATGAAACTGCATAATAGCCTCCAAAATTGGTATGTTTTCCAGAAAACTAATTTAGTTTACCATATTATCCGGCAACTTACAAGGGGAAAATGAAAATTCTGTAGGTATTTCCCCATAGCGTGAAAAAGTCCCCCACAAGCGTGGGGGACTCTTGGTTTATGGAAGAACGAACACTTAGGCCTTGCCAGCGCAGCCCAGGACGTCCACCAGCTTGTGGCGAACCAGTTCCTTGATGTTGGCACGGGCGGGCTTCAGATACTCACGAGGATCGAACTTGTCGGGGTGCTCGTTGAAGAACTCACGGATGGTGCCGGTCATAGCCAGGCGCAGGTCGGAGTCAATGTTAATCTTGCACACGGACAGCTCGGCAGCGTGGCGCAGCTGCTCCTCGGGGATACCCACAGCGTCAGGCATCTTGCCGCCGTTGTCGTTGATCATCTTCACGTAGTTCTGAGGAACGGAGGAAGAGCCGTGCAGAACGATGGGGAAGCCGGGCAGACG
>CAYYGF010000050.1:0-12088 GCA_964471315.1 uncultured Oscillospiraceae bacterium
CAGCGCTGGCGCTGCCTTGGAACCGGCCGTGTAGGTCTCCGTGAACGGCGGAGTCAATGAGCTACAGCCCCTCAAGCTGTCGCTGCCGATGTTGGACACTTGGCCAACCCGGCCCTGGTGGAGAATCTGCTCAATGGCTTTGCAGTGGCTTTGCTCATTTTACCACGGTTCCGGAAAAATGTAAACCGCGATTTCGGAAATCGGTCAATCGTTCTGTTTCCCCAGGAGCCGCTTGATTTTGGCGAAAGCGCGGTGGGACAAGTCGATCATGCACAGGTAGGCGTAACGCAGTTTATACTGGTATAGCAGCCGCTCCCAAAGGGGAAGGGGCAAGGGCTCCCGGCTGGGGCGAAGCTGGCGGCGAAGCATCAGATTCATTTTCTCCACCTCAAACAGGTAAGGCGGCTTTGTGCAGTACCGGGTGCCAAAGTGCACCAGCCGTCCCTGGCTGACCTTGGGGTGCCACTCGGTGGCATAGGTGCATTTGCCGGTGAAGATGTCGTGCTCCATTTCCGTCGCTTCCCAGGGATGACCATAGTTGGTTGGGTCAGCGTCCATAGCATGAAGGCCGTGAACCGCCATGGCCAGACACAGAACGGTTTCGTCCGCGTGGGGCGCGCAGTAATCCGGCCAGGGATAGTCCTCGTAATGCCGGCAGATGTTCTGGCATTCCTGATACAGCGCGTCGCAGATTTCCCCACGACGGATGAAATACAGACCGCCGCAGATGTCCGGCTTCCAGTGGACACGGCCGTTATATTCCCCAACCTGGCCGTCCTGGAACAAGCCCTTCTCCGAATCGATGGGATAGTTGGTGCCGCAGCCGGTGAAATCATCGGCGGCAGCGAAATAATCCCAATAGGCGTTCAGATCGGCATAGGCCAGGCAGTCGGCGTCGATGAAGATTGTCTCGTCATAGGGCGCACGAACCAGCAGCGCAAACTTGTCCCAGAAGGCGTTCAGCGGATGCTCCAGCAGAACCACTTGATCGAACTGCGCGGTGATGTCGTTTTCCCGGTCGCACATAATGGCGAATGGCATGGGATGATCGCAGAACAGTTTGTAGGAAAGCAGGAGATTTTGCGCCAAACGGTAATATTTTTCGTTACCGGTGGCGATGGTGATGAAGCCTCTGGTCATAATGAACAATCCTTTCCTATTTTATGGGAATCGACCGCAACGGCAGGGAAGAAAAACTTGGGCAACACCGCACGAATGGGGACAGCGGGCTTCGGCGGATCTTTTGCCCCGTTATGCGGCGCTGCCCTTGATTTCTTTTGTATAAAGTATATAATAAGAAAGAAAATTTGTCAAATTTCTTCCGAAGGAAAAGGAGGACGGAATATGGACTTAAGAAGCCTGACCATCTTCATGGAGGCGGCAGAGCTGGGCAGCTTCACCCAGACGGGGGAAAAGCTGGGCTATTCCCAGCCCACCATTTCCTTCCAGATCAAGCTTCTGGAAAAGGAGCTGGGGGTGCAGCTGTTTGATCGGATCGGCCATACCGTGAGTCTGACGGACGCGGGCCGGGCGGCCCTTGGCTATGCGCAGAGCATCTGCCACCTGTCCCAGGAGATGGTGCTGGACAGCGCCCAGCGCCGGGAGCCAAGCGGCATTTTGCGGCTGGGCACGTCGGATTCCCTGTGCGGCCCGCTGCTGGCGCGGCATTTCCGGGAATTCAGCAGCACCTATCCCAAGGTGTCGCTGCATATCTCCACAGGCGATACCGGAGAGCTGCTGGAGTATTTGGATCACAATGAGGTGGACATGATCTGCACCATTGACGGCCGGGTATATAACACCAACTATATCATCGCCCACGAGGAGGAGATCGGCGTTCATTTTGTGGCATCGCCGGAGAACATCCTGTCCGGGAAGGAGACCGTCCGGCTGGAGGAGCTGATTGACCAGCCCTTCCTGCTGACGGAAAGAGGCATGAGCTACCGCCGCTTAATGGATGAAAAGCTGGCCCAAAGCTCCCTGGAAATCCAGCCGGTGCTGGAAACCGGACGGGCGGACTTGATTTGTACCCTGGCGGAGGAAAATGCGGGCATCGCTTTCCTGCCGGACTATGTGACGGAGGAAAGCGTCCGGCATGGCCGGTTGAAACGGCTGAAGGTGCCGGACTGCCAGGTGGTGGTGTGGAAACAGGTGCTGTACCGCCGGGAAAAGTGGGTGTCCCTGCAAATGCGGGCCATGATTGACCATCTTTCCCGTATCCATCTCACAGGCGGCGGGCCGGAGGGAGGAACCTGGGGATGAGACGGAAAATTTCGCTGCTTCTGCTGACGGGAATGCTGCTTGCCGGCTGCCGGGCGCCGGAAAACACCGCTCCGGAGACTGGGGCGGAAGGCACAACGCAGTCCTTGGCCGCAACGGAAGAAACCCTGCCTGCCAAAGAGCCGGAACCGGCGGAGGATGCCTTCGTCCGGGTGACCAAGTACATCCCGGAAATCCGGCAGGAGCTGCCCTACGCCACGGAGGATAATTTTACCGGGCAGGTGATCTATGATTTCCCCGATGCGTATCTTCGCTGGGGCACAGTGAAAAAGCTTCGGGCCGTCAGTGATGAGTTGGCGCAGATGGGACTGGGCCTTAAAATCTGGGACGGGTTCCGTCCGGTCAGCGCCCAGTTCCGTCTGTGGCAGGTCTGCCCGAATCCCACCTACGTGGCCAACCCGGAGAAGGGCTTCAGCAGCCACAGCCGGGGAAACACCGTGGATTTGACGCTGGTGGATGAAGCGGGCCGAGAGCTGGAAATGCCCACAGCCTTTGACGACTTTACCGCCAAGGCGGATCGGGACTATTCCGACTGCTCCGAAACCGCAGCCGAAAATGCCCGGCTGCTGGAGCGGATGATGGAAAAACACGGCTTTTCTGGGTATTTTGGAGAATGGTGGCACTTTACCGATACCCAGGATTACCCGGTGGACAAGGTTTTTGAACCGCCGGTCAGCTTGGGATAGGGACGAACATGAGAAAAGGAGAAAAAGAATGTCAATTGAAAAAGTGCGGGGCTTTTTGGACCAATATGGGATGGAGAATCGGATTCTGGAATTTCCGGTTTCCAGCGCTACGGTGGAATTGGCTGCCCAGGCGCTGAACTGTGCGCCCTGCCGAATTGCCAAGACGCTGTCCTTCGGCGTCAACGGCGCGCCCATTCTGATCGTAACTGCCGGAGACGCCAAGGTGGATAACGCCAAATTTAAAGCCCGCTTCGGAGTGAAGGCAAAAATGCTGTCTCACGATGACGCTGCCACCTTAATCGGCCATGCGGTGGGGGGAGTGTGTCCCTTTGCGGTGAAGGAGGGGGTGGCGGTTTACCTGGATGTTTCCATGAAGCGCTTTGAAACCGTGTTTCCCGCCGCGGGGAGCAGCAACAGTGCCATTGAACTGACCATTCCGGAACTGGAAACCTATTCCGGCTTTGCGGACTGGGTGGATGTGTGCAAGGCTTGGCAGGATGATAAGGGATGCTGACCACGGCTTCCTCCGAAAAGATGCCCGGACACTTGAAAAAAGCGTCCGGGTGTTTCCTTATTCAAATTCGTCCATATCCAAAACATCGCCATTCTGGGTCAGAGGCTCCAGTTCCCCGTCCCGGATGACATAGCCTTCGCCGCACAGCAGCAGGTTCTCGTCATCCTGGTAGAAATAGCTGCCGTCGGGGAGGGCGAAGAAGGTGTGACCAAAGCTATCGGCATAGGTGATGTCCTCAAACAGCCGCTGGCCGTCCAGAATCGTGTCCTTGACCTTCTGGTAGTGGGGCAGAATGTTCACACCGGTCAAATCCAGACCCTCGGCCCACCGAGGAAACGCGGGAGAGGATTCCCCTTCCTCCTCCGGCTGTACGTAGACCGCTTCGGCGCTGTTCATGCTGCCAGCGCTGATACCCACCACCACGCCGTCAAAGCCCACCAGCTTCTCCCGCAGACCGATGGCCTGGAAGAAGGCGTTCTGGGTGGGAACATGGCCGCCGGACAGGAAAATCAGATCGCTGTCCTGGATCAGCGCCTCCGCCTGACCGGCATTGAAGCCGTCCAGAATGTGGTAGGACTGAAACGCCATCCCGGCCTCGGAAAAGGCGCCCACCGTATCCGCGCCAAAATGGCAGGTATCGTCCCGGTTCTCGGGATCCGCGGCAATGAACAAGGCCCGGGGATTGGGGGGCAGAACCTCCCGGATGCGGTCGATGAAAGCGTTGTCATTGCTGAGAATCGCCCGATCCGCGTCATTGACATAGGGGCTGCTGGTAACGAATAAAACCATAATGAAAAATCTCCTTAGTACGAAATGCCGGGGAAATACTCCTGCGCGAAGTCAACCTTCTCCACCTGGAAGGATTTTCCGTTTAAGTATGCCAGGGAACCGGCGTCGGTGGTGAAGGCAAAGGTGAGCTTATAGGAATATAGGGCCTGGTAGCTGCGGTCATAGCGCTTGTCCAGCTTACCGTACTTGCCGTCTCCCAGCAGGGGATGGCCTGCGTGAGCGAACTGGGCGCGGATCTGATGGGTGCGGCCGGTGATCAGCTCACATTCCACCAGGCTTAGCCCGGAGGCGCTGACAAGGGTTTTGTAGTTGGTCTGGCAGGTTTTGGAGCCGGGCTGAGGGGTGTCGGTGACATAGACGCGGTTCTGCTTGGCGTCCTTGAACAGAAATCCTTTGAGACTGCCCTCTTTGGGCTTGGGAGTGCCCTCCACGATGGCCAGGTACCGTTTGTCGATTTCCCGATCCTTGATTTTTTGGTTCATCACCCGTAGGGCTTCGGCGGTTTTGGCGGCGATGACGATGCCGCCGGTGTTCCGGTCAATCCGGTTGCACAGGGCGGGAGTAAAGGCGTTTTCCTCCCGAGGACGCCATTCCCGTTTCTGATACAGGTAGGATTGGATGTGGTCGATGAGGGTGCGGCCGTATTCCGCTCCGTCATGGGGATGGACGGCCAGACCGGGGCGCTTGTCCACCAGCAGGATGTGTTCGTCCTCATAGACGATGTTTAATTTTGGAACCGCCACCGTCAAGTAGGCGTTATCCTGCCGTGGCTTGTCGAAAAACTCGTCGTTGATGTACAGCTGCAAAACGTCCCCGGCATTTAGCCGGGTATCCCGGTCGATGCGCTTGCCGTTGCACTTGATCCGCTTGATGCGGATGTATTTTTGGGCCAGGGAGGCGGGCAGCAGGGGAACGGCCTTGGCTAAAAAGCGGTCGAGACGCTGTCCCGCATCGTTTGCCCCAATGGTGAATTCCTTCATAATAACTCCGTCTATCCCTTGAGCGTCTCGTCAAAATGGCGGTTGATCTGCTCGGTGAATTCCATAGCGGCATTATAGCCCATTTTCCGCTGGCGGTTGTTCATGGCGGCGACTTCCAGAATCACCGCCAGGTTACGTCCGGGGGTAATGGGGATGGTGTACATGGGAACCTTGACACCCAGGATTTCGGTGTGCTGCTCCTCCAGACCCAGCCGGTCGTAGACCTCCTGGGTGTTCCAGGCCACGATGTTGACCACAAGGTTGATCTCGTTTTCCAGCTTGACGGCGCCCATACCGTAGAGCTTTGCCACGTTGATGATGCCGATGCCCCGCAGCTCAATGTAGTTTCGGATCAGCTCCGGCGCGGTGCCCACGAGAGAGTCGGTGGAGACCTTCCGGATTTCCACAGCATCGTCGGCGATGAGCCGGTGACCCCGCTTGAGAAGCTCTACGGCGGCCTCGGATTTGCCGATGCCGCTGTCGCCGATGAGCAGGATGCCCTCGCCGTATACCTCCACTAGTACGCCGTGGCGGGTGATCCGGGGGGCGAGGACGCCCTTTAGGTAGGTGATGATGGAGGAAACGATGGCACTGGTGGCCTCGTTGGTGCGAAGAATGGTGATGTTGTGCTTGTTCGCCATTTGCAGCATTTCCTCATGGGGCTCGATGCCCCGGGCAATGAGCAGGGCGGGAAATTTGTAGGAGAACAGCCGGTCAAAAATGGCGGTACGCTCCCCGGGAGAGAGTCTCGTCACATAACTCATTTCCACATTGCCCATGACCTGCAAACGCATCGGCTCATAGTGGTCAAAATAACCGGCAAGCTGCAAGCCCGGCCGGGCCACATCCTCCACGGTGATGCGAATGGAGGAAAAGTCCGTGGCGGCATAGGCTATGTCCAGATGAAATTCCTGTACCAGCTTGCTGAGAAGAACAGAATATGTATCGATCATGGCACTACCTCAAAGAAATGGTTTTCTTTTGTTTCCTATTATACCCATGCCCCAGGGGAATATCAATAGATTTTCAAAAAAACAAAAAAATTTGAAAAAAATGCTTGCATTTTCACGGAAAGTCTGGTATCATATTTAAGCGCCTGTTGGCAGGCGTAGATTGTTGAGTCTTCATCCGGATGGGAGGTGCAATGAAATGGCTAAGTGTGATTTTTGTGGTAAGGGTGTCACGTTCGGTATCAAGGTCTCCCATTCCCACAGACGTTCCAATCGTGCATGGAAGCCCAACGTCAAGCGCGTTAAGGCTGTCGTGAATGGAACTCCCTGCCATGTGTACGCTTGTACCAGATGCCTCCGCTCCAATAAGGTCGAGCGCGCCATCTGATTTTCCTGGCATGTAAAATACGCTGCTGGTTTTCAGCAGCGTTTTTTATTGCCCGCAGGGCGGGTAGCCAATGCGTGCGCCGGCTGGGCGCGTGTCGTTATGCCATTGGGTACCGCTCGATTCGTTACAGGGGTATGGATGTGCCAAATTGGGATTTGCGGCGAGTCGCCGCTGACAATGCGGGCGGCAAGGCCGCCGGCCAATGCGTCAACACGCCAAGACAGCCCACCGGAGAGCCGGTGGGCTGTGTACTGTATGGAGCGGTTACTGCTTCTTATAGCCGCATTTAGGGCAGACACCCTTCTCGTTCAGCGCGATGCCGCACAGGGGGCAGCGGTCGATCTGCTTGTTGGGGGTGTACTCCTGAGAAGCGGCGTTGACACCGCTGGTGAAGGTGAGCTTTGCGATATTCAGCTTGTCCTTCAGCAGATCGTACACAATCTTAATCATGCCTTCTACGGTCATGGTTTCCTTGGTGACTACCAGACGGCACTCCGGGTATGCGGTAGCCAGTTCGGTCTGGAAGGCGGGGCCTTTCATTTTGTTGGTGGGGGCACCGTTGCGGATACCCTGGGCTTCATAGACGCTGAGAATGGCGGGCAGCAGGGGGTCGTCCTCCCGCAGGATCAGAGCGTGGTCAAAGTTCTTCAGTACTTCCCAGGCGGTCTTCTGAATTTCGTTGCAGGGGAACACCATGTTGACGCCGGGCTCCACAGTGTCCTCAACCTCGATGGTCAGAACGCCGGTATGACCGTGGAGGTACTGTGCTTCGCCCTTGAATCCATAAAATCGATGTGCGTATTGCAGATCCAGTGTGGTAATGCTTCTCATAAATGTACTCCTTTGCTGCTATATTTACGGGTTTTCCCCGTATGCGCACGAAAATGATTTGTCTTTCCGGCAATCTGGGCAGATACCCCGGAACAGGATGTCGTAGCCGGTGAAGGCAAAACCGTGGGTATCCCGGATGCCTTTTTCCAAACCGGATACATATTCCATATCCACGTCGAACACCCGCCCGCATTTTTCACAGCGGACATGGCAGTGATCATGGCAACGGTGGTCGAAGCGGTCTGCGCCCCCCGGAATTTCCATTTTCCGTATTTCCCCCATTTCCGACAGGAGATTCAGATTCCGATATACCGTGGACTTGCTGACAGTGGGGTGCTCTTTTTTGATTGCCTCATAGACCTCGTCCGCGGTGGCGTGACATTGGAGGGCATTGACCGCCTCCAGAACCAGGGCGCGCTGAATCGTATTACGGTTTTTCATGGTAATCATCCTTATTTCGTTGATTGCCTTATTGATATAATATATCAATAAGGAATAAATGTCAATAGTGAGTTTTACGAAAAGCGGATTGGGTTGACGCGGCAATGGTCATTTCCCCTCATGGGGACAAGAGAAATTACCGCGTCAACCCAGTAAACATTATTTTTGCTTGACACTGGTGCCCATCACATCGGAAATCTCCGTAACGGTGATAAAGGCGCTGGGGTCGATGGTGGTGACCAGATGCTTGACCTTTGGGATCTGGAAACGGTTCACCACGAAATAGATCACACATTTTTCCGCGCCGGAGAAATAGCCCCGGGCACTGATCTGGGTGATGCCCCGGCCGAATTCCTCGGAGAGGGCTTGGCAGATCTCGTTTTCCAGGGTGGTGACAATCATCACAGACTTGGCCTTGTCCAGGCCCTCCACAATAAAGTCGATGGTTTTGTTGCCCGCAAAGTAGGTGACGATGGAATATAGGGGCAGAATCCAGCTGTTGAAGATCAGACCGATGAGAAGATACAGCATCACGTTGTAGATCATCACGAAGGAGCCGACGGTCAGCCCCAGCCCCTTGGCGAAGGTGACGCCCAGAACCTCCATTCCGTCGATGGCACCGCCCAAACGGATGGTGAGGCCGCTGCCCGCCCCGGAGACCAGGCCGCCGAAGATGGCGCACAGCAGCAGATCCTGTCCGGCAAAGGGGGAGGCCACGGTCACGTCCACCGGCAGCACGTCCGTGATCACGAAGGAAGCGGTGGAATACACCAGTACCGCCCAGATGGAATACACGGTAAAGCACCAGCCTTGTTTCTTAAGCCCAAATAAGAACAGCGGTATGTTCAGAATGACCAGAAACAGGGAAAGGGTGAATTGCTCCGGCGTCACCTGCCACAGCAGCATGGCGGTGCCGGAGACGCCGCTGTCATACAGATTCACCGGAGCCAGGAACATGGTCACGCCCACAGCGTTGATGCAGCCTGCGCCAATCAGCAGCAGAAAATTCTGCCAGCGAAGGTCTCTTAGCTGGGATAGCCCGGCCTTTTGGCTGAGTTCCCGGAAAAAAGCGGCAATTTTGAGGAAAAGCGCCCGGATTGGCGGGCGCTTTTTTGATTTGATACGCTTCATAGGCATTTACAGCCAGCCCGGGTTTTCGGACTCGGACTTGCGCTGGCGGCTCAGCAGAGCCTGAACAGCCTGCTTCACGTCCGCACCCTCGTAGAGCACCTTGTAGGCGGCCTCGGTGATGGGCATGTCGATGCCGGTTGTTTTGCTCAGCTCATAGGCGGATTTGGCGGCGTAGTAGCCTTCCACCACGGCACCAACCTCCTGCATGGCCTCCTGGGCGCTCTTTCCTTGACCGATGAGGATGCCCGCCCGGCGGTTTCGGGAGTGCATGGAGGTGCAGGTAACGATCAGATCTCCCACACCCGCCAAACCGGTGAAGGTCTCCTTCTGGGCCCCCAGGGCAACGCCCAGCCGGGCGGTCTCCGTTAGGCCCCGGGTCATGAGCATGGCCTTGGTGTTGTCACCAAAGCCCAGACCGTCGGTGATGCCGGCGCACAGGGCGATGACGTTTTTCAGCGCGGCGGCTAGCTCCGCGCCCACGGGATCGGGGCTGGTGTAGACCCGCAGAGTGTCTGACATGAAGGCATCCTGGACAAATTCCGCCTTGGCCTGGTCGGCACAGGCGGACAGCAGGCCGGTGGGCATGTTGATGCAGACCTCCTCGGCATGACTGGGGCCGGTGAGGGCTACCACTTCCTTGCCGGTCTCCTGGGCTACCACCTGGCTCATCCGCAGATGGGTTCCGGCCTCCAGACCCTTGGTGACGGACACCACAACGGCGTCCTCGTCAATATAGGGCGCGGCGGCCTTGCAAACGCTGCGCAGGGGGAAGGAGGGGCTGGCCATCACCACCAGCTTGCAGCCCCGAATACAGGCATAGTCACCGCTGATGGCGAGCTTCTCCGGCAGTACCGCCGCCGGGAGCCGGGGGTTATGGCGGGTCTGCTCCATCTGGGGAATCAGATCCTTTTCAAAGGTCCACATCGTCACATCGTGACCGTTCTGGCACAGGCGAACCGCCAGGGCAGTGCCCCAGGCACCGCTGCCGACTACAACTGCTTTCATGGTTTCTTTCCTTTCCCAAAGAGATTGGTTTTCCGTTCTTCACCTTTTACCAGGCGGACAATGTTGCCCCGGTGCATCCATACAATTAGGCCACTGAGACAAAAGCCCACCACAATGGGGAACCAGCCCTCGCCCCAGTGAGCCCAGGCGTAGAAAAAGCCGATGGAGCCGGAGGACAGGACGCTGCCGAGAGAAACATATTTCGTCAGAAAATAGGCCACCAGAAAAATGCCAAATACAAACAAGCCGATGCGCCAGTCCAGCATCAGCGCCACGGTGACGCCGCTTAAGATGCCCTTGCCGCCTTTGAAGCCCAGCAGGGCAGGGAAGTCATGGCCCAGGATGACGAACAGCCCGCCCAGGGCCACGCCATCGGTGTAATGGCCGTAGGACTTCAGCAGCAGCCCGCCGATCAAGCAGGCGGCCACGGCCTTGCCCACGTCGATGAGAATGACGAACACAGAGGAGGCGGAGCCGTAGTTCCGAGTGAAATTGGTCAGTCCGGCGTTGCCGCTGCCCTTGGTGCGCACGTCCTCGTGGGCGATCAACCGGCTGATGACCACCGCGCCGTTCAGATTGCCCAGCAGGTAGGCAATGAAGGCGGCAAGAATTACAGATACGACCATTACTGTTCCTCCTTATCGCCCTTCTGGCGGATGGTGATCCGAATGGGCGTTCCCTTCAAACCGAAGACCTCCCGAATCTGGTTTTCCAGATACCGCTGGTAGGAGAAGTGGAACAGCCGGGCATCGTTGCAGAAAATCACGAAATGGGGGGGTTTGGTACCGGCCTGGGTCATATAGTAGATTTTCAGACGGCGGCCCTTGTCCGTGGGGGGCTGCACCCGGGCGGTGGCATCGGCCAGGACGCTGTTCAGCGCGCCGGTGGTGATGCGGCTGGTGTTCTGGGTGTAAACATCCTGGATCACCTGGAACAGCTTGTCCACCCGGGAACCGGTGAGGGCGGACAGGAACAGAACTGGGGCGTAGAGCATGTAGCTTAGGCCGTTGCGGACATCGGCTTCCATGTCCCGCATGGTGTTGGTCTCCTTGTTTTCCACCGCGTCCCATTTGTTCACCACGATGATGGCGGCTTTGCCCGCCTCGTGAACCAGCCCGGCGATTTTGGTGTCCTGCTCCGTCACGCCGTCGTTGGCATCGATCAGAATTAGGCACACATCCGCCCGGTCAATGGCGCTGATGGAGCGCATGTTGGAATATTTTTCAATGGCATCATCCACCTTGCTTTTCCGGCGCATACCGGCGGTGTCGATGAAGCAGTATTTTCCGGTCTCGTTTTCGTAGTAGGAGTCGATGGCGTCCCGGGTGGTGCCTGCCACGTCGGAGACGATGACCCGTTCCTCCCCCAGAATCCGGTTGAGCAGGCTGGACTTGCCCACGTTGGGCTTACCCACGATGGCGACCTTGATGATGCCGCTGTCGTCCGCTTCCTCGTCATCCTCGGGGATATTGGCCAGTACCCAGTCCAGCAGGTCGCCGGTGCCATGGCCGTGGACGGCGGAGGTCTCGAACAGATCCCCGATACCCAGAGAGTAGAATTCGAAGGCGTCCGGATTCACCGGGCCGATGGAGTCGCACTTGTTGACGGCCAGGGCCACGGGCTTGCCGGATTTGCGCAGCATGGTAGCCACATCCTGATCCGCGGCGGTGACGCCGCTGCGGACATCCGCCACCATGATGATGGCGTCGGCCAGCTCGATGCCGATCTCCGCCTGGCGGCGCATAAATTTCAGCATATCGCTTTCGGTGCCCGGCTCGATACCGCCGGTGTCCACCAGGGAAAAATGCCGTCCGCACCATTCGCACTCGCCGTAGATCCGATCCCGGGTGACGCCGGGGGTGTCCTCCACAATGGAGGTACGCTGGCCGGTGAGCTTATTAAAGAGCATGGATTTTCCCACATTGGGCCGTCCGACGATGGCCACTAAGGGTTTTGCCATGACAACACATCCTTTCTTTTAGGGGTCACTTTATTATGGCACAATTCCACAGTAAAAGCAACGGGTTTTTTAGGGCAGCACCGCATAATTCGGCAAGGAAGCTCAGCGAGAGATTTTGTGCCAGTTCAAAGGT
>CAYYGF010000051.1:0-6271 GCA_964471315.1 uncultured Oscillospiraceae bacterium
GGATAGGAGCGGGTGTACGCGCCAGCTTTATTATTTGCATCGTTAACAGCCGCGTTTTCAATATGGGTCTCGATGCAGCGGTATTTCCAGGCATTTCCTGCCGCATCCTGCACCGGTAGGTTGGTGAAGGTGTACTGCCAGGAGTTGCCTCTGGTGTTGTTCATGACATAATCCGCGGTGAGCTTGATGGAAACAATATCCACTTCCTCGCCATTCACGGTACCCTTGGTCACGCTGGGTAGTCCTGTCCACTTTCTCGTGCTTTCATCGTAGGTGCCAAATCCTTCCTGCCATGGAATATTCTGCCATGTAGCGCCGCCGTCATTGGAACGCTGCAACACAACCGTGATGCTGGTGGGGCGCAGGCCGTACTTGTTGTTGCCGTCCATCCAGTTCTTGCGGACATAATAGGTCGCGCCCAAGCTGTTGGTCAGAACATTCAGCGCCAAATTGCCTTGTTTACCTGCCGTACCGCTGACCGTCCCATTGGACTGCTGATAGCCTTCCACCGGTTTTTCCGTCAGACTGTAAACGTAGGGCATACCGTTGGGGGCGTAGCGCTCCAGATTGTGGATGGTGTATTTCCAATAATTGGAGTCTCCTCCTACATCTACATCTTTCTCCCACAGAATATACGGCTGATCGTCATTCACTTCTGTGGCAAGCTCGATTGTTTCCTCCGAAACCGCATTATTCTGGCCGTCCTCGTTTTGGGTATAACGATTCAAGGTAATCTGAATTTCATTCGGCCGTGCGCCGTAAATGAGCGGACTGTTGCCATAGTCATTCCAATACTTCTGGCCGGTGATCTGCATTTTTCCGGGGTTATTGTAGGTATTGGTCGTACCAACCGTAACCGTGTGGTTTCCGTTCTCTTCTTTCTCAAAGGGATTGTCGGGAATGGTAATCACATCGCTTCGGTTATCCAATGACGGCACCATGCCTTCGTCTTGATAGCTGACGGTATAGCCATTGATAGCCTTTTCTGTGATGTAATAGCGGTATTCCCGCCCGTTGGGGGCGTAGATCAGCAGGTTGTCAAACGTGTGGGTGTAGTGCCCATTCTCGCTGTTTGCGAAGTCCGAAGCGTTGATCTTCACGGTTTCCAATTCCACGGGCTTGGAATCGTGCTCCTCGCCGTTTTCAGTCCAATGCTCATAACGGTACAGTGTGTACGTAACAGAGGGGTACTTGTCTTCTGGCTCCCGCCCTGCCCAGGTTTTGGTCACGGCAATGGAGCGCCGGTTCACCTCTTTGCGGAACACGTTGGTCAGCGTACCGTTTTCAAATTTCTCGGTATACAGGCTGTCCGCTATCTCACTGGGGAACACTTCCCGGATCGAATAATACCACCGCCGCCCTTCTTCGTTGAACTTGGGAAGGCCTTCTCCGACAGTGCCAAAGGAATAGGTGGTGGGATAGGTATTGGTTTCCGGATCATAGCACAACGTGATCTGATCAACTTTCTGAATGCTTCCCGCCTTAATCCACTGCTGAACTTCGGCATCCTTCTTATTCAGAGGATCGATGGTGGGATCCAGCGAACGGTACAATTCTATGGTGACCGCAGGATAATCCTTCGGTTCCACCTCATACCCCCCGAAGCCCGTCCAGGTCTTCACGCCGCTGATGGTCATTTCGCCCGTCAGGGTGTTTGTGAACTTGTCATAAGGCCTGTCATAATCTTTACAAACCTCACAGTCCGCTTCAACACCGTACTCGGCTTTCTGCGCATAGGTACCGTAAACGGTCACGCCGCCGTTATTCAATTTCTCCTGGAACCGGTAGACATACTCCTGTCCTTGGTCATCATACAGGGGCAAGCCGGTTACCTCAGCCCTCCAGTGATAGGCGTTGTCCACGATCCAGAGCGGATCCTTGCATTCGGTGTACTGCTGATACGACTTAAGCTTCTCTACAGGTGTATCGGGGTTGGCTTTCGCTTCGCTCTTTAAGTACCGGTATAGCGTCAAGTACAGATCGGGACGGTCACAGCCGCCGCTGTCTTTATCCTGCCAGGTCTTGTGGACCGTGTGCATCGTGGTGCCGGTGAGGGTGTTATCAAAGGTGAACGCATAGGTCACGAGATCTGGTGTATCGTGACTTGTGCGGATTATCGTTTCCCCTTTGGTCGAAAGGTAGTAGGAAAAGGTGCCGGTCTGGCTCTCACCGGCGACCGTCAGCTGACCGTTGCCGGTTTCCTCCAAGTTATAGATATGGGGGACGCCAGTGTCCGAGAACAGGGGCAGATTTTCCAGCCGGAAGGACCACGTGGGAGCTGTGTTGGTATCGTCCGTATTGGATACGGTGATGATTCCGTTGGTCGGATCCCAGGATGCCCCCTTGTCGGCTATAGAACCAATGCCGTTTCCGGGCTTATAAGGCAAACCGTCCTGGTAGACCTGGAACTGGACGGAAGCCGGACGCATACCGCGGGCATTCTCTTCATCGTGCCATTTTTTTGTGACTTCCAGAGACGCCTGGCCAATCCGGGTGTTGGTGATGTACGCCTGCTTTCCGCCGTTTTGCCATTCCACCGACACCTCATACTGCCGCGACGAATGGGAAACCGTACCGGAGATGGTGGATACCGTACCGTTCGCAGCCGCCTTCAATTGGGAAACCGGATACTTGGCAGGTTTTGCGCCATCGGATGCACCACCGACTTGATACTCCAGGATTAGGCAGTTCGTTATATCGTACGAAACAGCCGCCCCAAGAAACCAGTTATTTTCGGTGGAAAGTTGGTGCTCTGAAATATACCTTAGGGAGTCAAGAGAAATGACATCACCGTCATTCTTATTTTCCAGCGCAGTGAGAACATCCGACTTTTGATAGACGCGAACCGTTACCGGTTTCCGGGCTTCTGTATCACCGTTATCCATCCATGCCTTGGAAACATAGAAAGCGCCACTGCCGCCGGTGCCTCTGTAGTTCGTCACCGTGGTGGAATCCTCTGTGCGGAAATGGTACGAAGACCAGTCGGCTTCTACCGGTTTTCCGTTCGTACCTATCACAGCGACTTCCGTAGCACTGTATAGATATTCATAGCCTTGATTATCGTATTTGGGCAGATCTGTCAGAACGCTTTGCCAATTTTCCTCCTTTGTCACCAGCCATGCGTCTTGTCCCTCCGGAGGTTGCACAGTCTCATACTGCGCACCATCCTTGGAACTGCGACGCTTCAATTCGAAAGACACGGAGGCATAGTTGTCAAGTTCCGTCTCATCGAAGCCTTCCCACTTTTTGACGAGCGTATAATCCCGTGTACCGGTGATGGTGTTGGTCTCCTTGTATTGGAATTCCTTCATGCCATCGGCAAGCACTGTCTTTCCCTTATATGTAGAAGCCGCGATAAATTGGTTGCCGTTCAGTGTGAACGTTCCTTTGCCAGCGTCTCCCTCCTCCACAGAGATTTCGTCAAACCCTTCGCCATCCTTTTTCAACACTTTGATTTCCTTGACAACCGCCTTTTGCATGTCGTAGGGACGGCCGTTTTCATCATAAATGTTGACATAGAACTGCAGATCCAGGGTGGCAATGTTCTCCGTAAAGCCGGACAGGGTTTGTTCCGCCGTCAAAGCATCTCCGGTCAGCTTGTCAAAGGAACCCAGGTCGGAAGAATAGACCGTCAAGTCCTTATACTCTGTGGTTCCATCCTTTTCAACCGGCATCTGGAGCGTCATCTGAATGGAAGTGCCTTCGATATCGGGCAGGTTGGAGGGGCACTGCCAGGCCTTGGTGATGTTAATCAATGCCTTTTCCCGGCGGGTATTGGTTACGGTTCCGCCGTTGGGAGCGCCTTGGGCCAGTGTTTCTCCTTGATACGCATAGGATGTCTCATAGTTGTCAGAGTCCACCGTCTCACGGACAAAATAGACATACTTCCGGCCCTGTTCATCATAGGCAGGCAGTTGGAAATCAGTCGGCAGTCCGGAAACCGTGCTGCTGTCAAAGGTGATTGTGGAATCCTCTTTCGGCAACGAATACGACAGAAGAACGTCTTGATAATTGCCTGTTTCGGTTGTTTTCCGGTAGATGACCTGGGCAGCCAGGTTCCGATTATACATCTCATCAATGCCGGGATCTCCGCCATCCGGTACCGAATAGCGCCACAATGTCACAATGACCTTGGGGCGCTGGTCTGGCGCGGTCTGCGGATCCTCCCAAACCTTTTTGGCAGTAAACGTCACGTTAGCCGAAATGCGCTGGGTCATCGTTCCGCCATTGTGACACAGCGCGATGTCGTTAGCGTAGTTTCCGGTACCGTTATCATAGCTGGTTTTGTAATTCTCAATCGGCGTCTGGGTGACTAGATTATCCTCGCCAATGCTCCCCTGCACGATCACATAATCGTATTCCTGATTCTGGTCGTTGAAACAGGGAAGATCGGGTACCGATACCGTCCATGTATTGCCGTTTTGGGTCACAACAGGTTCCGCATCAAACTCCTCATAGCTGCCGTTCGCAGCACGGCGGTACAGCTTCAGCGGCAGGTTATCCGGATCCGGGCGCTTTCCGTCGGCATCGTTGCTGTCCAGCCAATCGATGGTGGCGTTGAAGCTGGTGGTCTTCCGGTACGTAAATTCCTTGTACGTCTCGTTGGAAGACACGGTATAGCCGGGCACGTCATTGGCTACAACCCGATAGGACAGCACGTTCCCATCTGTATCATTGCTGGGCAAGCCGCGATAGGTATACTGCCACAACGCCGCCTGGGAAGCATCGAAGGTAGGAAGCTGGTCTATGCCAAGGGCAGCCAGAGAAGCCTCCGTTAGGTTCGTCCATTCCCCATCCGCCGTTTTGTATTGCAGCTGGAAGTTGTCCGCCCCCAGTGTCGGACGGGAAGCGTTGTTATTATCCACCCACTTGACCGTGAAGGGGTATGTGAGGTTCTGCATGTAGTTTTTGGTGGAGACCGTCACATCGGTGTCTTTCTCAATGGTACCCGTGGCCGATTTCGAAGTGGACGATACAGGCTCTTGTTCTCCAGTTTTGGCCGTAACCGTATAAGATCCATCCCATTTGTATCCAGGAACCGCCTCTTGCACGACCTGGAACTGGATACCCACAGGAACCTGGATCTTGGAGGGTTGGGTATTCGTCGGGTTCACGGGTCTGGTGATGCTGGATTGGGCCACTGCCTCTGGGTTGGGATTGGTGAACGTCAATTGCATGGGGAAGGTCTGCTGTGTCTGATCCCACACAACTTCAGGAGCAAGCGTCAAGGTCTGGGATTTGACTGTCATCTTCAGCGTGGAAATCGTCTGCCCCGCTTCCATGTACTTGACTTCAAAAGAGTTGCTTTGATAATAGGGCAGACTGGTATCAATCGATACGGTATACTTGGTCACCTCAACTACTTTACCATTTTCCAATGTCACATGTTTCGGTACATTGGCGATTTCAAAGCTGCCGCCGCCCTCACCGTTATGGGTCAGCATCCAATAGAACGCATCCAGCGGCAGATCGTCCTGGGCCCAGTAATCCACCGTCTGCTCTTCGTTGTTGTCCGTATAGGTAGCAACGATTTTGATTTTCTGATCAAACTCCAGGGGACGAAGGATACTGCGCCAGTCGAATCCATCTACGGTCTCCTCAAATTGAATGTCTCCCTTAATGGAAAAGGTTTTGGGTTCCGGCTCGGGGTCATCCAAGAATACTGCGCTATACTGTTCTTCCGGTTCCGACTCATTTTCCGCCGCGTTTGTTTGCGGCGTGTCCTGCTGCACCTGCGGGGGAATCACCATAAATTCGTTCCCCTTTTGCAGCCGAAGGGAAACCGATTCCAACGCTGGCAGCCGGAATTGCAACGGCAGTTCCCCGGCAGCCGCCCCGGCAGCCGAGAAGGAAACGGTCAGTTTCATGCCATGCTCCGGTTCCTCCAGCGCTGTTAGGGCAAGCGCCACACCTTCGGGGCTGACAAAGCCTTCCTGCATCTGCACGTCAGCAAACGGCTCCGGCAGAACAACCGTAAACCAGTCCCCCGCCAGAACCTCCGCCGCCTCATATCGCAGCGTCACACCAATCCATTCCGGCGCCTCCAAGGTCTGGGTGAATTTGGAAAAATCAATCTTCTTTTCTTCCGTTCCGGCAACCGGGGTTTCCCCACTGGCATACCACCAATCCTTCAGCAAAAGCGTCAGCTGCTCCGTACAGTTGGTGATATCCTTCGGCTCTATGTCCTCCTCGGGCTTGGATTCTTCCTCCGGCTTCGATTCTTCCTCCGGCTTCGATTCTTCCTCCGGCTTCGATTCTTCCTCCGGCTTCG
>CAYYGF010000051.1:6371-9303 GCA_964471315.1 uncultured Oscillospiraceae bacterium
ATTCCTCCTCCGGCTTCGATTCTTCCTCCGGCGTCGATTCTTCCTCCGGCTTCGATTCTTCCTCCGGCGTCGATTCTTCCTCGGACTGGGATTCCTCCGGTGTTAGAATCTCCTCGCTGCCCTCCCCAAGGATCGTTTCCCCTGTGGACTGGGAAACCTCGTCCTCCGCAAAGGTCTGTATCGGTATCACGGAGAACAGCATCACACAGGCTAGGAAGAATGAAATCCCCCGTTTCCAGGTCTCCCCTTTCCCGAATAGCACTTGTATCTTTTTCATGGCGCCCGCCACCTTACTCTCTTTCTCTATTTTCCTCCGCCGGCAAATTGGCATACATTTCCAATTCGTGCCGGCTGACCGGGTATTTGTTTTCGTTATCCAATTGCACGGGGTTTTCCCCACGAATGCAAACCCATATCGGAATCGATATCCGTAATCAGTACGGCTTCGCGCAGCTTCTGCCCGGTAACCGGACGAACCAGGTATTCCCAGGCGCCGTATTCCATGGCGGTTTCCCGAAGCTGCTCATCTTCGGACAGAACGAAAATCTGTCGATTCGGCTGGTTTCTTCGCAGCATAGAAAGCAGCCGCCAGTCATTTCGTTGGGAAACGCTCACGTTCACAAACACCGCGTCGATCTCCCGGTTCTCCGTATCGAAAACGGCGTGTACGGGATCGGTATATTGGTAGATCACGCTGCCGGGGAAGGTGCAAACCAGCAGCTCCGTCCAGCTTTCCAGCTGGGCACGGTTTTCATCCACAGTCACGAACCGCATGCGATTTTCCCCCCTATCATATCGACATATTATAAAATGGAAAAGTAGGCAAAAAGTAGGCAGATGCACCATGCCCATATCGAAGAGGATATCCCCCCAGAAAATACCGGGGAGCAGGAAAAAGCTCCTCGGCTCCTGTCACCCTTTGGTTTGCTGCATTGACAACAAACCATTGGTATATTCGCCCCAGCTGTACTGGGTCATATATTCCCCCCGATATGCTGTTTTTCCTTTGCCCCTGCCATTTAAGTAATCGAAGTAATCACATTCGATCTGCTCCGGCACAACGCCCAATCTTCCGCGCTGCTGGGAAATAACCTCCCGACACCCGGCCGCTTCCAGCGTATCCAGCAAATCCCGGCGCAAGCTTTTAAAATAGGTCTCATGCCCTTGATCCTCCTCAAAGAGAATGGACATCATCTCCCCAACGCTGCACAGCGCGCCCTTGCGATCCACCAGATAGGCAAACAGTTCCTTTGTTTTGTGGTACTTAAACTCCATGGGTCTGCCATCCAAAAAAACCTCAAAATTGCCGAAGGTCTGCACCCGCACCCGGCTTTTCTCTTGAACCGGGTAGCGAAGGTGGACAAGCTCCACCCGTACCTTTTCCGGGGTGATCGGCTTCATCAGATAGCCGCTGGCATGGAGGTCAAAGGCCGAATCCCGGTATTGCCCAAAGCCCGTGGTAAAAATGATATTGATCCGGGGTTGGTACAGCATCAGATGCCGGGCAAGCTCCACACCGTTTGCCCCCGGCATTGCCACATCCAAAAATGCCACATCGATATGGGATTTCTCCGCAAAGGCTAACGCATCCTCGCTCCAGCGGAAGCTATGCAGCTCCGCTTCCGGTACTGCCTCCCGAATGGCCTTGGATAGGGCTTCCAGGGCTATCTTTTCATCGTCTACCGCAACAACTGTCATTCTTTGATGCCCTCCTTCTTCGGGATGATAATCACGGCAGTTGTCCCGCTGCCGGGGGTGCTGGTAATCTTCAGTGTACCGCCAGCCATATGCTCCAGCCGCTGGCGCACATTTTCAATGCCGATGTGGGTTTTCCCATCGTCCATATAATGTGCCGGGTCAAAGCCAACCCCTGTGTCGGTGACGGTAACGACATAGCTTTTCGGCTCCTCCCGGGTGGCCAGGGTAAGAACCCCGCCGCCTCGCTTTTTGGTGATCCCATGCTTGACGGCGTTCTCGACCAAAGGCTGGACGGTCAGCACCGGCAGGAAAAAGTGGTCTGTCTGAATATCGTAAACCACGGTCAATTCCTCATCAAAGCGAAGCTTTTCCAGCTCCAGGTAGGTCTGGATATGGTCAAACTCCTTATGAAAGGGGATCACTGTCTTTTGTTCGACGGACTCCAGATTGTTTCTCAAGTAGGTGGAAAACTGATCCACCATCTTTCTGGCAGTGTCTGGGTTCGTCCCGCACAGATAATAGATGCTGTTCAACACATTAAACAGGAAATGGGGCTGAAGCTGGCTGAGCATGATGGAGATCCGGCTGTCCTGCAGCTCCCATTCCAGCTTCTGCACCCGAGCAGAGGCTTTGTAATTGGCCACATTCCATTTGCATGCCGCAACAATATGCACCACGCAGAGCAGGCAGAACATTCCCTTGGAACAGGTTCCATGGGAGAGTATGCTTGAACCAACACCAGCAATGTCCAGCAATATGGTTACGCACAGCAGCCCTCCCGATACCAGTATTAGGGCGTTCTTCTTTCCCGTACAGCGAAGCTGCAAAATACAGCAGACCGCCAGCAGGGGGCATAAAAGCCACTGAGAAGCTGCCCAATAAATAAAGGTATCATAGATCACCACCACTCCAGTAAAGGACAGCAGGATCAGAACAACATTCAGCAGCGCAGAAGCCAGCATCGCCACTCTTGCAATTCTTTGGATTTTTCCGGTCAACGCGCCACAGATACAATACCCCAGGCAGGAAACCGCCAGCATTAGGCAAAGCTGACGGGCGTAGGTGTTCAGAACCACCAGATTACTCCAGAAACACACATCGATGGTGTCAAAGGTGAAAAATCCGCCGGCAAACAGGGTCAGCAGCCCCAGGGTAAACAACTTGCCGCCAATACTGACCCGCAGGAGAGCGGCAGCCATCGCCGCACCCAGCAGGATCATGGCCATAAAAGCAC
>CAYYGF010000051.1:9313-11939 GCA_964471315.1 uncultured Oscillospiraceae bacterium
ATAGCAAGCAGTCCGCCTACGATCCGGAATGGCTGCCCATAGGGCTCCAGGTTTTTTTGCAGCAGTTCCGTTTTTGCCGGATTCGGGCCGAGGCAAAGAGTATTCAGAAAATCCCGGTAGGCAGTCCCGTTTCCATGGGCATGGGGGTTATACAGGTGGATCTCCAGTTCGTCCTCCGGGGTAATGTCAAGCAAATCGATACTGTCCCATCCCCGCCCGCACATAGATGGCATTAGGCTGATACCCATGGACGCGCACTTCGTGAGGGCGTCCATCGCCCACTGCTCTCCATTGATGTACATACTGACGCCAATGTGGTTGCGGTAGTAATTTAAGCAGCCCCCCTCTGAAATCTCCACATCCAGATGCCCTCGCAGGATCACACTGCCCCGGAGCGCAGAAAGCTGCGCATCGTCAGACAGGGGCATCCAGGTTTCCCCGTCATAGCTGTACTCGCCGCTGATGGTCAGCGGAAGCGGAAACGCCAACGATGCTTGATTGCTGCTCATCGAAACGGACAGCAGGCACACCACCGCCACAAGCAGCAGGACGATCAATACCAGATAATCGAAATAGGCCTTCTTCCCCTTCATAGTTGCTCCCTAACTGCCGGAACCCCGGCCATTTTTCCTATATGCTTATCGGGTTCCATCAGCAGAGCAACCAATTGGAATGGAACGAGGTCTTGCCTCCCCAATGGGTGAGGCGGCAGCCCGAACGGGCTGACGGAGGGGGTGTCGGTGGATGGATGCTCTGTCCTTCGAGCACTCCCTCAGACAAAAAAGCAAAGATTTTTGCCAGCTCCCGCAAAGAGGGTGCCAAGACGCACTGGCAACTATCCACGATCAACGGTCAACTGACTCAAGCGATCTGTCTGCTGCATTAAGTCGATATGTATTTTTCCTATATTACCATATTTCTCGAAAAAATACAAGGGCAGCACCGCATAATGGGGCAAGAAGATTCGGCTAGAGATTTTGGTACATGCGCACGTATGGAAAAAGAGAGCCAACGGACAATTTCCCGCTCGCTCTCTTTGTCAGAATTTCCGTTTCTTCAGCCTACCGTTCCTCTCGGAAATAGGGAACGCCCAGGCTTTCGGGGGGCTGATTCTCCCGCTTGTTGCGCATACTGCTGATAATCAGCACCACGATGGTGACCAGATAGGGCAGCATCTTGTACAGCTCCTTCACCGCCAGATTCGTGCCGGTGGGGATGAACAGGTACAAAATGTACAAACCGCCCAAGAGAATGGAAGACCGAATCCCCACATTGGGCCGCCAGATGGTAAAGATCACCAGGGCAATTGCCAGCCAGCCCCGGTCGCCGAAGGCATCGTTGGACCAGACACCGCAGGCATAGTCCATGACGTAATACAGTCCACCCAGTCCCGCGATCATGCTGCCCACACAGGTCGCGATGAATTTATACCGGGCAATGTCAATGCCGGCGGCATCCGCCGTGGCAGGGCTTTCTCCCACCGCCCGCAGCTGCAAGCCCACTCGGGTACGCTTGAGGACATAGGAGGCCACAAGGGCGATGACAATGGCCACGTAGGCCAGAAATCCATAGGACAAAAACAGCTTGCCAAACACGCCCAGCTTGTCCGCAAAGGGCAGGCTGCGGCTGAAATAGCTGCTGGTAGCGGACAGGGCAATGGAGGGCACCTCACTGCCGGTCAGCTTTATCAGCGAACCACCGAAAAAGTTGCCAAAGCCAACGCCGAAGGTGGTCATAGCCAGGCCCGTCACATTCTGATTGGCCCGGAGGGTCACCGTTAGGAAGCAGTACAGCAGTCCCATCAACAGGGAACCAAGCAGGCAGCACAGCACCGGTATGGCAACCGCCAGGAAACCGTTCATATGCCCGGACTGCTCATAGAAAAACGCGCCGATGACACCGCAGATGCCGCCCACATACATGATACCGGGAATGCCCAGGTTTAGGTTGCCGGATTTCTCCGTCAGCGTCTCTCCCGTGGCGCCAAACAGCAGCGGAATGCCCTGCATGACAGCCCGGGGAAAAAAGGACACAAAATCAAACATTTTCTTAGTCCTCCTTCTTGGTCTTCTTCAGCAGACTCAAGCGATAGCCAATGAAGAACTCACTGCCGATGATAAAGAACAAAATGATACCGGTGAGGATGTCGCCGAAGGAATGGTTCAGTCCATAAAACGTTGTGATCTCACTGGCGCCACGGCTCAAAAACACCAGCAGGAAGCTGGTAAGCACCATAACCAGAGGATTAAACTTCGCAAGCCATGCTACCATAACCGCCGTGAAGCCTCTGCCGCCGGCAATCGTGGTGGTAATGGTGTGATCTGTACCACCCACCAGCAGCAGTCCGGCCAGGCCGCAGATGCCGCCGGAGATCATCATCGTACGCACAATCACCTTACCAACGTTGATGCCCACATACCGGGCTGTCCGCTCACTCTCTCCCACAACCGCAATCTCGTAGCCCTGCTTGGAACGGGTCAGATAGAAATACATCAGAACCGTCAAAACCGCGACAATCAGAATATTCAGCAGATATTTATAGCTGCCAATCTGCGGCAGCCAGCCAGCCTGGGTGGTCTGGTTGATGATGCCGATTTTGCCGGCACCCTTGGGCACCTCCCATACG
>CAYYGF010000052.1:0-11900 GCA_964471315.1 uncultured Oscillospiraceae bacterium
GTCATACCGTCTGCGTTTTTCTTCAAATTCTTTGTCCGTGTAATAGTTTTCCGCGTACTCTTTCAGGTAATTCACCATGGAATGACCCACCGCGTCGGAGAAAGCCGCCTTCTCGCGGTACAGAATGTCATAGGGAAGATAATCCCCCTCGAAGGCGTGACGCAGCAGATATTTTCCCTTGCCATACTTGTTCAGCTTCATTTCCGGGTCAATGGACATGACATAGGAAGCAAAGTCCAGATCGCCGAAGGGAACCCGCGCCTCCAGCGAATTGACGCTGATGCACCGGTCGGCCCGCAGCACATCGTACATATGCAGCTCCCGGATGCGCTTGGCAGCTTCCGTCTGGAACGCTTCGGCTGAGGGAGCGAAATCCGTGTACTTGTAGCCGAACAGCTCGTCGGAGATTTCGCCGGTGAGCAGCACCCGGATATCGGTGTTTTCATGGATGTATTTGCACACCAGGCACATGCCGATGCTGGCCCGGATGGTGGTGATATCGAAAGTTCCCAGCAGCTCCACCACCGGCTCCAGGGCTGCCAGCACATCCTCCTTGGAAATGATAACCTCGGTATGGTCGCTGCCGATATAATCCGCCACTTCTCTGGCGTATTTCAAGTCGATGGCGTCTCCGCTCATACCGATGGCAAAGGTGCGGATAGGCTTTTCACTGCGCTTGGCGGCAATGGCGCAAACCAGAGAGGAATCCAGGCCGCCGCTGAGCAGGAAGCCCACCTTGGCATCGGCGATCAGCCGCTTTTCCACACCGGCCACCAGCTTTTCCCGGATGTTGGCGCAGACGGTTTCCAGACCGTCGCTGCTGTAAGCACGCACCGCCGCGATATCATTGTAGCAGACAAATTTTCCGTCACAGTAGTAGTGTCCGGGCGGGAACGGCAGGATGGTATCCACCAGGCCCATCAGATTCTTCGGCTCACTGGCAAAAACAATGGTGCCATTGGCATCATAGCCGTAATACAGCGGACGAATGCCGATGGGATCCCGGGCTGCGACAAATTTATCTGCCTTGGCATCATAAATCACGCAGGCATATTCCGCGTCCAGCATGGAAAACATTTCCACGCCGTATTTTTCATACAGGGGCAGCAAAACCTCACAGTCGGAATTGCTGGCGAAGGTGTACTCCCCTGCCAGCTCCCGGCGGAATTTTTCAAAGCCATAAATCTCACCGTTGCAAACCACCGCGCTGCCATGCAATGTAAACGGCTGCATGCCTTCCGGATGCAGGCCCATGATCGCCAACCGGTGAAAGCCCAGGACACCTTGTCCCGCCGCTATCACGCGGGTATCGTCGGGGCCCCGGGAGATCGTACGTTCAAAGCATGCTTTCCATTTCTGAGGATCGGTAACGCTGCCACAGTAACCGATGATAGAACACATAGGGTTTCCTCCTTAACCAACCTGTGGGAGAACCGCAGTGCGGCTCTCCCCAGGCCTATTTCTGTTTATTCCACATCCTGGAGGGCATCGAAGCCCTCTTCGCCGGTACGAACCTTCACAACGTTCTCCACGTCGTAAACGAAGATCTTGCCGTCGCCGATGTGTCCGGTATACAATACCTTCTTGGCGGTCTCGATGACGACTCGGACAGGTACCTTGCTGATAACCATATCCACCTGCACCTTGGGCAGCAGGCTGGTTTCCACGGGAACACCACGATAGTATTCGGGTTTGCCCTTCTGGATGCCGCAGCCCATGACGTGGGAAACCGTCATGCCCGTGATGCCAATTTCCATCATGGCGTTCTTCAAGCTCTCCAGACGGGACTCTTTGCAGATGATTTCCACCTTGGTCAGCTTGGGCGCGCCATCGCTAAAAACAGGCATCTTCTTCACAGGCACAGCCTCGGCCACGGGAACATCGCCGCTGACCATAACGGGCGCCGCATCCTCGCTGATCACATCCGGCAGCATAGCGAAACCGGCGTAAGCGGAGGGCAGGCCATGCTCGGTGGCATCCAGACCGGTGATCTCCTCCTCCCGGCTAACCCGCAGGCCAATGGTCGCCTTGATGACCAGGAAGGAGATGGTAATGGTAACCACCGTCCAGGCAGCCACGGTCACAAAGCCCAGCAGCTGCAGGCCCAGCAGCTCAAAGCCGCCGCCGTAGAACAGGCCGGTGATGGTCTCGCCGGAAGCGTTGGCCACTGCGTAACCGGGAGCAGTTTCGGTAGCGAACAGGCCCACAGCCAGAGTGCCCCAGATGCCGTTCATGCAGTGCACAGCCACAGCGCCAACGGGATCGTCAATGTGCAGTACGTGATCCAGCAGCCACACGCCGAATACCACCAGTACGCCGGCAACCGCGCCGATGACGGTAGCGCCCAGGCAATCCGTCACATCACAGCCGGCGGTGATGGCCACCAGACCGGCCAGAGATGCGTTTAAGCACATGGAGACATCAGGCTTACCGTACTTGACCCAGGTGAAGATCATGCACACCACCGTGGCAACGGCGGGAGCAACCGTGGTGGTCAAGAAAATGGAACCAAGCTGGCCAACAGAGGTAGCGGCAGCACCGTTGAAGCCGTACCAGCCCAGCCACAGGATGAACACACCCAGGGCACCCAAAGCGATGCTGTGACCGGGGAAGGCGTTGACCTTCACGACCTTGCCGTTTTCATCGTGATTGAACTTGCCGATACGGGGGCCAAGCAGCTTGGCGCCGATCAAAGCGGAAATACCGCCAACCATGTGAATGGCACAGGAACCGGCAAAATCGTGGAAGCCCAGGCCTGCCAGCCAGCCGCCGCCCCAGATCCAGTGGGCCTCAATGGGATAGATCAGCGCGGAAATCACGCCGGAGTAAATGCAGTAGGACAGGAACTTGGTTCTCTCCGCCATGGCGCCGGAAACAATGGTTGCCGTGGTAGCACAGAACACCAGGTTAAATACGAAGCTGGAAAAATCGAAGCTTTCGTAAGCGGTGAACAGGTCGAAGCCGGGCTTGCCGATAAAGCCGAGCAGATCCTCGCCCATCAGCAGGCTGAAGCCGATCAGGATAAACACCACAGTACCAATACAGAAGTCCATCAGGTTCTTCATAATGATATTGCCGGTGTTTTTGGCTCGGGTAAAGCCCGCTTCTACCATTGCGAAGCCAGCCTGCATCCAGAATACCAATGCCGCGCCGATCAAATACCATACACTCCATACTTCCGTCATTTTCGTTACCTCCTTATTTATTCTGTTCTCTCTTTTTCTAAAGCCTCCGCAGGAGGTTTCCCGGACTTAGGGAACACGCAGGAGCATCCCGCGCAAGCGCGTTTTATCCATCATAAAGCTGCCTGGTTGTGGAGGGGGTGGTCATCCCCCTCCCCAGGGCCGTCCGAGACGACATTTGGCAGCTATGAAAGGTAGCAAATGGATTAGCGAACGCCGTAGAGCATCTCGCCGTAAGTGGGGAAGGGCCAATACTTCTCGGCAGTCTGGGTCTCGGCCTCATCCGCCACAGCCCGCAGCTCCGCCATTTTTACAATGACGGTATCCCGGATGGCGTAGGATTCCTCGGTCACATCGGAGATGTCCTTCAAGGCCAGCACAGCGGCTTCCAGCTCCTCTGTCTTGATAGCGATCTGGTCGGTCAGTACAGACAGCTTAGACAGCAGCCCGATTTCGTAGCCGCAGGCAATGGAAGCGGAAACAGCTTTCTTGGCGGCGATGGTGCCCGCCAACTCGGCAGCGTAGCCCTCCACTGCGGGAAGGATCTGCTTTCTGGCCATGTCCACCATGGTGTTGGCCTCGATGATGACCGTCTTGCAGTAATTCTCCAGCATGATCTCACAGCGGGATTCCAGCTCGGCCACGGAGAATACCTTATGGCTGGTAAGCATATCCACGTTCTTCTTATCCAGCAGGTGGGGCATACAGTCGGGGGTGGTGGGATAGTTGCACAGGCCGCGAACCTCGGTGGCCTCCTTGATCCAGGCCTCGTCATAGCCGTTGCCGTTAAACAGGATGCGCTTGTGATCCTTGATGGTCTTTTTGATCATCTCATGCAGGGCCGTTTCAAAGTCCTCCGCGCCCTCCAGACGGTCGGCATAGATCTTCAAAGACTCGGCCACCGCCGCGTTGAGCATCATGTTGGCGCATGCGATGGAGTTGGAGGAGCCAAGCATCCGGAACTCAAACTTGTTGCCAGTGAAAGCGAAGGGGGAGGTGCGGTTGCGGTCGGTGGTATCCCGGGCGAACCGAGGCAGTACATCCACGCCCAGCTTCATGGTGGTTTTGCGGGTACCCGCATAGGGCTTGTCGTTCTCGATGGCGTCCAGGATGGCAGTCAGCTCGTCGCCCAGGAAGATGGACACCACGGCGGGAGGCGCTTCGTTGGCGCCCAACCGGTGGTCGTTGCCGGCGGTAGCCACGCTGAGCCGCAGCAGATCCTGATAGTCGTCAACGGCTTTGATGACCGCGCACAGGAACAGCAGGAACTGGGCGTTCTCATAGGGGGTCTCACCGGGGGACAGCAGGTTCACGCCGGTATCGGTGGCGATGGACCAGTTGTTGTGCTTGCCGGAGCCGTTGACACCGGCGAAGGGCTTCTCATGGAGCAGGCACACCAGGCCGTGCTTGGCAGCAACCTTCTGCATGATCTCCATGGTCAGCTGGTTGTGGTCGGTGGCCACGTTGGTGGTGGTATAGATGGGAGCCAGCTCATGCTGGGCAGGCGCCACCTCGTTATGTTCGGTCTTGGCCAGAATGCCCAGCTTCCACAGCTCGTCATTCAAGTCTGCCATGTACGCCGCCACCCGGGGCTTGATGACGCCGAAATAGTGGTCATCCATCTCCTGGCCCTTGGGCGCCTTGGCGCCAAACAGGGTGCGGCCGGTATAAATCAGATCCTTGCGCTTCTCATACAGCTCCTTGGGGATCAAGAAGTATTCCTGCTCCGGGCCAACGGAGGTGCGGACGCACTTGACATCGTCATTGCCGAACAGCTTCAGAATCCGCATGGCTTGTCGGTTCAGCGCCTCCATGGAACGCAGCAGCGGTGTCTTCTTGTCCAGGGCCTCGCCGCCATAGGAGCAGAAGGCCGTGGGGATGCACAGGGTCTTCCCCTTAATAAAGGCATAGGAGGTGGGATCCCAGGCGGTGTAGCCACGGGCCTCAAAGGTTGCCCGCAGGCCGCCGGAGGGGAAGGAACTGGCATCCGGCTCACCCTTGATCAGCTCCTTGCCGGAGAAATCCATGATGACGCCGCCGTCGGGAGCCGGGGAAATGAAGCTGTCGTGCTTCTCCGCGGTGATGCCGGTGAGGGGCTGGAACCAATGGGTGTAGTGGGTCGCGCCATGGGCGACCGCCCAGTCCTTCATGGCGGCGGCCACAACGTTGGCAACGGAGGGGTCCAGCTTCGCGCCATGGTCAATGGTCTTTCTCAGGGATTGATATACGTCTGCGCTGAGATTGGCCTTCATCACCCGGTCATCAAACACCAGGCAGCCAAAGTAATCGGATACAGTTTCCATAATAAACGCTCCTTCTTTGCAAACAAATAAAAAAAAGAGACAAAGGGGTCGATGAGCGGCTGCTCAAAGACTCCTTTGCCTTGATGGGATGCATTCTACACCATGATTTCCCATTTGTCAACACCCTGCACAAAAAAAGTTTTTTCACTTTGGGTACATTGACAATCTGCTCTGTTTGTCATATACTATCATTGGTGAGCAAAGACGTTCATTTGGAAAAGCACTATGCTTTTTCGGCGGATGTCTTTTTCTTTTTAGGGAAGCTCTGATGAAAGTGGCAAGAGCTGACGGCAGAAGATTTTGGCTCAGCCGAAGCCGGTTTATTCAGAGGTTCCTTAGGGCAACACCGCACAATGGGGACTGCGGGCTTCGGCGGATCTTTTTCCCCAAGCGCGCAGCACGAAAGATGGGAAATACATCCAGTATTCCCGCATTTTTCATACTTTCGCTTGTGCCAAAATCTCTCGCCGAATCTCCTTGCCCCATTATGCGGTGCTGCCTTAGAAAACTGTGCGCCCGGGCGCTGGGTATGGTATCATCCGGGTATCTCCCTTTTTGTCGAATTTCCGAAGAAAGCAGGTTGTTCTTATGAAATACACCCCGCAGGAAGTCATGCAATATATTCAAGAGGAGGATGTGAAATTCATCCGTCTTGCCTTCTGCGACAGCCTTGGCCGGCCAAAAAATATTTCCATCATGCCTCAGGAACTGGAACGTGCGTTTAAATATGGCATCGCTCTGGATGCCTCTGCCATTGCCGGATTCGGCGACGAAATTCACTCTGACCTGTTCCTCCATCCCGACCCCACCACCATCACCGTGCTGCCCTGGCGGCCGGAGCATGGCCGGGTGGTGCGGATGTTCTGTACCATTACCCAGCCCGACGGAACGCTTTTTGAGCTGGACACCCGGGGCATTTTGAAGCAGGCCATCGCGGATGCCAGCAAAGCCGGCTTCACCTTCTCCTTCGGTTCCGAGCTGGAATTCTACCTGTTCCGGCTGGACGAGGAGGGAGAACCAACCAAAATTCCTTATGACCACGCCACTTATATGGATGTTGCTCCGGAGGATCGGTGCGAAAATGTCCGGCGGGACATCTGCCTAACCCTGGAGCAAATGGGGATTCAGCCGGAATCGTCTCACCACGAGGAAGGCCCCGGCCAGAACGAAATTGATTTTCGCTACTCTGACGCGCTGACCGCCGCAGACAATGCCATCACCTTCTGCACCGTGGTGAAGACCATTGCCGCCCGGAACGGACTGGCGGCGGATTTCTCCCCCAAGCCCCTGCCGGACTGCCCTGGCAGCGGTTTCCACATCAACATGTCCGTCCAGGGCAGCGGAGACAATCTGATGCAGCACATGATGGCAGGCATTCTGAACCGGATTCCGGAAATCACGCTGTTCTTAAATCCCACCGAGCAATCCTACCGCCGGCTTGGCTCTCACAAGGCCCCCAAGTATATTTCCTGGTCCAGCGACAACCGTTCCATGCTGATCCGGATTCCCGCCGCCTCCGGCGAGTACCGGCGGGTGGAGCTGCGCTCCCCGGACTGCACCGCCAATCCGTATCTGGCCTTTGCCCTGCTAATCTGGGCCGGCCTGGAGGGCATCCGGGAGCAGCTGTCTCCCCCCGAGGCCTCCAACGTCAACCTGTTTACCGCTGCCAAGCATGAGGTCAGCCATTTGCAGACACTTCCCCTCTCCCGCACCACCGCGTCCCGCAATACCGCTGCCAGTGAATTCCTGGCGCGGCATCTGCCAGCGCCCCTACTGAATTACTTCTGCAAGGAATAGTCCATTTTTTCATGGGAAGGAGGGAGCATTGTGGTATTTAACGAGCAGACCTACAGCGTTCTGGTGGTTTCCGCCGCCCAAAAATTTCAAGAAGCTCTAACCCAGATGCTCCCTGGGGCAGAGTATTACCCCGTCTGCACAGTCACCAATATTGCCGCCGCCCGGCGGGAGCTGCTGAGCCGCAGTTTTGATTTCATCATCGTCAATGCGCCGCTGCCGGATGAATTCGGCACCCGATTTGCCATCGACGCCAGCCAGAACCCCGGCAGCGTGGTGCTGCTGCTGGTGCGCGCCGAGGTCTATGAGGAAACCAACGCCAAAGTGATTCCCCAGGGGATTTTCACCCTGTCCAAGCCGGTTGCGGCCCAGACCCTTCAGCAGGGGCTGAAATGGATGGCCTCCGCCCGGGAGCGGCTGCGGCGGATGGAGAAAAAGGCCACCTCCATTGAAGAAAAAATGGAAGAAATCCGCCTGGTAAACCGGGCCAAATGGCTGCTGATCGAGCAGTTGAAAATGACCGAGGCCGATGCCCACCACTACATAGAAAAGCAGGCCATGGATCGCTGCATCTCCCGCCGGGAGATCGCTTTGGGCATCATCAAAACCTATGCTTAACGGCAAAAGGCGGCACTTTCTACCAAAGTGCCGCCCATTTTCTTTTTTGGATTCGTTATGCCACCACCGCCACCATGACGCAGAAGCCCAGCAGACAGACAACCGTCAGGATGGAGCAGACGCCGGAGGCTACCGCGTAGTCCTGATCGCTACGCCCAAGACCCGGCGCCAGATAGGAAGCCGGCAGCAGGCAGTAAAGGGCCGTCACCCAGCGCGTCAGCGGATCGACCTGGGGAACCAGACACAGTCCCGCCTGGATCAGCAGGCCAAACAAGGCGAACATGCCAAAATGCGCGGCAGATACTTTCAGAACCTCCCCACGGCAGCCCTTCTCCAGGGAGAAATTATAGCCCACGCTGAAAATCATCATGGCGCTGATAGGCTGCGCCAGAAAGCCTGTGCTCTCCGTCAAAATTCTCCGCACGCCGATGTCCAGCAGCCACCGGCTGACTCCCGCAACATTCAGCACCAAGCCCAGTATGCTCATCAGAAGCAGCGGCGATGTCAGCACCTTCTTCAGAATCTCCCGGGGAGTGGGATTTTCCCCCGTATCGGCAGACAGCAGGGCAATGACCGGATAGGCCGTAACCGCCTGGGTCAGATCCAGAACCCCCATCCGGTAGGCCTGCTCCGCGCCGAACAGAATCACAAACAGCGGAATGCCCAGCATCCCCGTCTCTTGCGCAGCAAACAGCATGGGAAGGTTGTGGTAGGGAAACCGCTTCTTTCTCGCTCGGAAGGCCCAGAGCGTGGACAGCAGCACCGCCGGAAGTACCAGCGCCATGCTGGACAAGGCCTCCGCCCCCAGATCAGCCGTCAGACAGGAATTGAACACCACACAAGGCAGTCCAAATTTCATCACATACTGCTGAAATCCCCGCACCTCCTGGGGTGTCAGTAGTGCCTTGCGCCGAGCCAGCATACCCAAAGCAATCGCCGCAAAAATCGGCATAATGACTTGCAGAACCGTAATACCCTTTTCCATTTTTCTCTCTCCCAGCCGAAAAGTCCTTTTGCCAATGTGACCGTATCATGTCCGAAAAAACAGGCACACCCAAATGGATGTGCCTGCTTATTGGTGGACCCGAGGAGATTCGAACTCCCGACCCCTACAATGCGAATGTAATGCGCTCCCAGCTGCGCTACGGGCCCATGGAACGTTAGGATTATAACGCCAAAGCCGCGAAATGTCAAGGGCAAAGTTACATTTTTCTCTGGATCCCGGGAAATCCTAATTTTTTCCTTCCCTTTTGGAAAAAAATGTGATACCATATCTGCCGAAACTGGATGCAAGGAGAATACCCATGCTGTCAATTACCGAAATCCTGGCCCAGGAGCTGGGCCAAAAGCTGGAATATGTAGAAAATGTGGTGCGCCTTATGGACGAGGGCAACACCATTCCCTTTATCGCCCGCTACCGCAAAGAAATGCACGGGGCCATGGATGATACCACATTGCGGAATTTGGAAACCCGCCTAACCTATCTGCGGAATTTGCAGCAGCGGCGGGAGGAAGTGAAAAAGTCCATCGAAAATCAAGGCAAGCTCACCCAGGAGCTGTCCGATGCCATCGATGCCGCCGCCACCATGACCGAGGTGGAGGATCTGTACCGCCCCTACAAGCAGAAGCGCCGCACCCGGGGTTCCGTTGCCCGGGAAAAGGGCTTGGAGCCGTTGGCGCAGGCCATCTTCGCCCAGGACGGCCAGGATCCGGCGGCTCTTGCGCAGCCCTATGTGGATGCAGAAAAGGGCGTCGCCTCCCTGGATGAGGCTCTCCAGGGAGCCAATGATATCATCGCCGAGGACCTGTCCGACGATGCGGACATCCGAAAGGCTCTGCGGGCACTGGTGATGCGCAAGGGCGTGTTTATCTGCAAGGCAGGCGACAACGCGGAGGAGGACGGCGTATATAAATTGTACTACGACTTCTCTCAGCCCATTTCCCGTCTGCTGGACCACCAGATCCTGGCCATCAACCGGGGCGAAAAGGAGGGCGTACTGAAGCCCGGCATCACCCTGCCCGGAAACGAGGGCGCTGCCCTGGTCTGCAGGGCTGCGCTGAAACCCACCGCGCAGGTTTCCGGCTTTGTCCGTGCCGCGGCGGAGGACGCCTACGAGCGGCTGATTTTCCCCGCCATCCAGCGGGAAGTCCGCAGTGAGCTGTCCGATCGGGCTTATGGCGGCGCCATCCATAACTTCGCTCTGAATCTAAAGCCTTTGCTGATGCAGCCGCCTGTCAAGGGCTTCGTCACCATGGGTCTGGATCCCGGCTACCGCAACGGCTGCAAGGTGGCGGTGGTGGATCCCACTGGCAAGGTACTGGACACCGCTGTGGTCTACCCCACCTTCAGCGAGCGGAAAAAGCAGGAGGCCATCTCCACCTTGTCCACTTTGATGCGCAGGCACGGTGTGCGGCATATTGCCATCGGCAACGGCACCGCCTCCCGGGAGACGGAGGCCATGACCGTGGAGCTGCTGAAAGCCTTCCCCGAGGCCAGCTACATGATCGTCAACGAGGCGGGCGCTTCCGTTTACTCCGCCTCTCCCCTGGCCGCTGAGGAATTCCCGGACTATGACGTGAATCTGCGCTCCGCTGTATCCATTGCCCGGCGGCTACAAGATCCTCTGGCGGAGCTGGTGAAGATCGACCCCAAGGCCATCGGCGTGGGCCAGTACCAGCACGACTGTCCCCAGAAGGAGCTGGACGCCGCATTGGGCGCTGTGGTGGAGGACTGTGTCAACGCCGTGGGCGTGGACGCCAATACCGCCTCCCGGAGTCTTCTGCAACAGGTTTCCGGTCTCACCGCCTCCACGGCGAAAAACATCGTGGCCTACCGGGAGGAAAACGGCCCCTTCACCAGCCGGGCCCAATTAAAGAAGGTGCCCAAGCTGGGCCCCAAAGCCTTTGAACAGTGCGCGGGCTTCCTGCGTATCCCCGAAAGCAAGGAAGTTCTGGACAACACCGGAGTGCATCCCGAGTCCTACGCCGCCGCAAAGGCGCTTCTGCGCCTTCTGGGCTGCAAGAAGGGGGATAATCTGTCCGACCTGACGGCAAAACTGGAAAGCTACGGCCTAAAAAAAGCCGCCGCGGAGTGCGCCGTAGGCGAACCCACCCTGCTGGACATCGCCAAGGAACTGAGCAAGCCCGGCCGGGATCCCAGAGACGACTTGCCCGCCCCCATTCTGCGCAAGGACGTGCTGGAAATAAAGGACCTGCAGCCCGGCATGGAGCTGACCGGCACCGTGCGCAACGTCATCGACTTCGGCGTGTTCGTGGACATCGGCGTCCACCAGGACGGCCTGGTCCACATCTCCCAGGTGGCGGACAAATTCATCAAACACCCCTCGGAGGTGGTCTCCGTCGGCGACGTGGTGAAGGTGGTGGTCCTGGAGGTGGACGAGAAGAAAAAGCGCATCAGCCTGTCCATGCGCCAGGCGAAATAAGGAAAGAGGTGGACTTTCGTCCACCTCTTTTCTCATAAGGCGAAGCCGTATTCCAGCCCGTACAGTAACCACCACGCCATGGCGTACAGGCACAGCGCCGCGCACACCAGAATGAAGCACAGCACCATGCCCACCCAGTCGTATTTGACCTTTCCGCCGCCTTTCGCGGCCAGCAGCGTCTCCACGCCCAGGCCGATCAGAATGATGGGCGAGCATTTCAACGCCCACTTCCAATCCAACTGAGGCCAGAACATGGACACCAGCATCAAAATGCCGGAAACCACCAGCACCATGCCCAGGGTAAAGGTCCCTACCCGGCGCTGCTTTTCGGGTACGGTCCGATCATTCGTCTCCATGGCCGTCCTCCCGTTCTTCCTCCGTGGCTTCCGCTTCCCCGGCGTCCCCACTCATAGGCTCCTCCGGCGCTGTTTCCGCCGTTGGCGGTGTGAAGGCCGGGATATCCTCAACTGTCTCTTTCTTCGGCCCCCGGATGAACCACATACCCAGGGCGATGATACCCACCGTCACCACCAGACGGGGCAGGTCCCGCATGACGATCT
>CAYYGF010000053.1:0-11713 GCA_964471315.1 uncultured Oscillospiraceae bacterium
GGTCATGACCCCGCCCTACGAGACGAAAAAATGCAATGTAGCGCATTCGCACCCAGGTAACGATTCGAGCGGTACCCAATGGTGTAACGAATACAGACCAGCTCCGTCACGTACTGTCCGCGGCGACTCGCCGCTGTCCACTTACATTTATATGGTCTCGATCTTAATGGTGTTGGTATTGCCGGACTGGCCGTTGACGGGGCCGCCGGTGATCACAATGTTATCCCCGGGCTGCAAGCCCAAAATTTCTACCGCGGACTTTTTCGCGTAATAGAACATGACGTCCATGCTGGGGAACTGATCCGCCATCACCGGGGTTACGCCCCAACTCATGGACAGCCGACGCCAGATTTTCCGGTTGGTGGTCATGCCCAGGATATTCACCGGGGTACGGAACCGGCTGACCAGCATAGCGGTGTTGCCGGAAACGGAGCAGACCACGATGCCCTTGGCGTTGACATCCAGCGCCATGGAGCAGACCGCGTGGGAGATGCAGTCCAGATTGTTCTTGCCCACATACTCGGTGGCCCGGAACCGGCTGATATAGCCGGTGTGCTGCTCGGTGTACTCCGCAATCTGGGCCATGGCCTTCACTGCCTCCACCGGGTATTTACCGGCGGCCGATTCCCCGGAGAGCATCACACAAGAGGTGCCGTCGTATACCGCGTTGGCCACGTCCGAGATCTCGGCACGGGTGGGACGGGGGTTGTAAATCATGGATTCCAGCATTTCCGTGGCGGTGATAACCCGCTTGCCCAGCATCCGGCACTTCCGGGTCAGCTTCTTCTGAACGGCGGGCACCTCCACAAAGGGGATCTCCACGCCCAGATCGCCCCGGGCGATCATGATGCCGCCGCAGGCGGAGCAGATATCCTCCACATTGTCCACGCCGGACTGGTTTTCAATCTTGGCTACGATTTCAATGTCGCTGCCGCCGTTGGCGTCCAGAAGGGCCTGGATATCCAGCACATCCTGCTTGCAGGAGACAAAGGAGGCAGCAATGAAATCCACGTCGTGGGCGATGCCGAACAGAATGTCGGATTTGTCCTGCTCGCTCAGGTAGGGGCCGGACATGACCTTATTGGGGAAGGACATGCTCTTGCGGTTGCTTAAGGTTCCCCCCACCAGGCACTTGCAGTGGATTTCGCTGCCGGAAATCTCCTCGACCCGGAACTGAACCATGCCGTTGTTGACGGTGACGGTGTCCCCGGGCTTCAAATCCTTGTTGAGGTTCTTGTAATTCACGCTGACCCGGGTCTCGTCGCCTTCCACCTCGTCGGTGGTGAAGGTGAAGTCCGCTCCGTCCGGAATGTTCACCTTCCCCGCCTTGAAGGTACGGATGCGGTACTCGGGGCCTTTGGTATCCAGCATAATGGCGATGGGCAGGCCCAGCTTCTGGCGGACCTTTTTGATCAGTTCGATTTTCTTCTCGTGCTCCGGGTAGGTGCCGTGGGAGAAATTCAGCCGGGCCACGTTCATGCCTGCCAGGCACATCTGGGTCAGGACTTCCTCATTTTCACTGGCAGGGCCAATGGTACAGATGATTTTCGTTTTGCGCATAGTAATGCCTCCTCATTTGTGTGGATATGCTTTTCCGTATTTTACCATAGCTGGTCTTTCCCGTCAATTAAGAAAAGTTAAAATGAATCTGATAATGCCGCAGCCAGAAATCGATCTGAAGAAGATACGCCATGGTCTGGGGGCGGCGCATGAGCTGCCCGTACCAGGGCCAGGGACTTTCGTCGTTCAGCAGCCCTGCCGCGGTTTCCCGGTTTACCAGCTGCCACAGCGGGGCATCCGTGCGCAGCAATTGGGCAAACCGCTCCCCTACCAGCGCTTCGTAGCGCGGGTCAAAGGTTTTGGGATAGGGGCTTTTCTTCCGGGTACGGATTTCCTCCGGCAGCAGTCCGGTAACCGCCTGGCGCAGCAGCCCCTTTTCCCTGCCCTGGTAATCCTTGAATTCCCAGGGGACGCCGTACAGGTACTCCGCGATCCGGTAATCGCAGAAGGGCACCCGAACCTCCAGGCCATGGTACATGCTCATGCGATCCTTCCGATCCAGAAGGGTCTGCATAAACCAGCGGAAATTCAAATTCACCATTTCCTTCATCCGCCGCTCCGTTTGCGACGCGCCGGGCAGGATGTCGCTTTCCCGGCAGGTTGTTTCATAGGCGTCCATGACGAATTCCTCCGGCTTTCCGGAAAACGCCGGGGACAAAAGCGCTGCACGCTGCCGGGTGTTTTGCGCCCAGGGGAAGCCTGCCCGCGCCCGGATCTCCGGATCCCGGTACCAGGGGTAGCCCCCAAAAATCTCGTCGGCGCACTCCCCGGACAGGGCGACCTTCACCTCCCGGCGAATCTCACCGCAGAAGGCCAGCAGGGAAAAATCCACATCCGCCATACCGGGAAGATCCCGGGCGATGGTGGCGTCCTCCAGCGCGTCCACCAGCTCCTCCGGCGAGAGAATCGTCCAGTGTGGCTCCACCGTTTCCGCGTCCTGCATAAGCCGGATGTAATCACTGTCGGAATTTGGCTGAAATTTGCTGGTACGGAAGTATTTTTGATTGTCCCGGTAATCCACTGAGAAGGTTTTCAGCCGTTTCCCTCGGGATAAGCATTCTCTGGCGCAGACGGCGGTGATGATGCTGGAATCCAGCCCGCCGGAAAGAAAGGTTCCGATGGGAACATCGGAAACCATCTGCCGCCGGATGGCGTCCAGAGTCAGAAAACGAACCTGCTCCACCGTTTCCCCGAAGCTCTCCCGGTGCTACCGGTCACGCAGCTTCCAGTAGCGGTACCAGGCGAGGCTGCCATTGGCATACCAGGCCCGGCAGCCTGGCTCCAGCTCCTGGATGCCCTGGAATACACCGCTGCCTGGCAGGCGTCCCGGCCCCAGCATCAGAATTTGAGCGGCGCCCGCCCCGTCCAGCCTGGCGCGGAATCCGGGATAGGACAAAATGGTCTTCATTTCCGAGGCAAACAGCAGCCCGCCCCGGTGGAGGGCGTAAAACAGGGGCTTTACCCCGATCCGATCCCGGGCCAAAAACAGCCGTTTTCTGCCGCACTCCCAGACGCCAAAGGCGAAAATGCCGTTGAACCGGTCTACGCAGTCCCCACCGAACTCTGCGTAGGCGTGCAGCACCACCTCGGTGTCGGAATGCCCCAAAAAGCGGTGGCCCTTGGTTTCCAGCTCCCGGCGAAGCTCCACGGTGTTGTAAAGCTCCCCGTTGTATACCAGCCAATACCGCTCCCCTGCCCAGGAAAGCGCCATGGGCTGGCAGCCGCCCTCCGGGTCGATGATGGCCAGGCGGGTATGGAGCAAGGCGGTATCCGATTCCCGAACAAAACGGGCGTCATCCGGCCCCCGACGGCGCATGGTGTTCAGCAGCGCGTGAAGCGTTGTCTCTTCCGTTGGAAGACCTACGATTCCGCAAATCGCGCACATTATGATCACATCCCTTCATCCTCCTATTCTATGTATGTACCGGCAGGAAATGTGCATACTAATGCCGGTGATGAATATGAAAAGCAGCAAAGAAATCCTCTCCTCCCTGCTGAAAACCACCCAGATGGGGCAGGTTGGTATCCGCAGCGTGCTGGACACCAGTATGCGTCCGGGACTGCGCAAGGCCCTGGAATCCCAGCTCCAGGAATATGATTCCATTGAAACGGAGGCCCATTCCATCGCCACGCAGCGGGGCTGGGAGATGGAGGAGCTGGATCCTGCAGTGCGGTTTATGGCGGATATGATGACCCGGGTGAAGCTCAACGGGCGCAATACCGATTCCAAAATCGCCGGAATGATGATCCAGGGCAACACCAAGGGTATGATCAAGGGATTGAAAAACATACACCAGTTTGCCCAGGCGGATGAGCAGATTTCCATTCTATCCCAAAAGCTTCTGGACTGCGAAACGGCCAATATCCGACAGATGCAGGGGTTTTTGTAAGTGGACAGTTGTACGTTTCTGGGGGGACTGTGCAAGACACAGTCCCTTCTGTAAATTGGGGCTGATGGTTCCGTTTCCATATGGACACCCGTGTAGCGGATGCGTCGTACCCATTTTATTCATCCAGAAGGGATACCACAACTGTCAACTTTCAACTGTCAATTGTCAACGGAACACACCCGAACCTTTTCGCCTCCAGGCGCATAGACTATTGGACAGCAAGGAAAGGAGTGATTCTATTGCCGGCTACCGGATACATACAGGTTCGTGCCTATACCAGCAACGCCCAGTTCCCCTTAATGGATGTGGCCATTGTGGTTACCGCCACGGACGGTACCGCCATCGCCATGCGGGTCACCGACCGCAATGGCCGCATCTCCCCCATCCCGGTGCCTGTGCCGGATAAATCCGAAAGCCAGGCCCCGGATCCCGGAGAGCGGCCCTTTGCCGTGGTCAATCTCTACGCCCGCCGGGACGGCTATGAACAAATCGAATCGGAGAATTTGCAGGTATTTGCCGATACCACCACCATCCAGAACCTGGAGATGATCCCATTGGCGGAGCTCCCCGGAAAATGGAACAAAACCGTGATTATTGACACGCCTCCCCAGAATTTGTAGGAGGAAAGCCATGCCGCAAATAACGCCCTTTATTCCCCAGAGAATCACCGTCCACCTGGGCCCGCCCAATTCTGATGCGGAAAATGTAACCGTCAGCTTTGTGGACTATGTGAAAAATGTGGCCTCCAGCGAAATCTATCCCACCTGGGAGGAAAGCGCCCTGCGGGCCAATATTCTGGCCATTGTCTCCTTCGCGCTGAACCGGGTATACACCGAGTTTTACCGAAGCCGGGGATATGATTTTGATATTACCAATTCCACGGCTTATGACCAGTTTTTTGTCAATGGCAGAAGCTACTTTACCAATGTGGCACATCTGGTGGATGAACTATTCAACGACTACCTCCGCCGGCCTGGGTTTGTGGAGCCCCTTGCCGCCAAGTTCTGCAACGGCACCACCGCTACCTGTGAGGGACTCAGTCAGTGGGGCAGCCAGAATTTGGCACAGCAGGGGTATAACTCCATCCAAATTCTGAACAGCTACTATGGAAATGTGGAGGTCGTTTCTGACGCACCCATTCGGGGCATCACCAACTCCTACCCGGGGATTCCCCTGCGCCGGGGCTTTTCCGGCCCCAGCGTGGTGATCGTGCAAAGCGAGCTGAACCGGATCTCCCAAAACTACCCGGCCATTCCCAAAATTTCTCCGGTGGACGGAATCTTCGGCGCCCAGACCGAGGCCGCCGTGCGGAAATTCCAGGAGATTTTCAACCTGACGGTGGACGGTATCGTTGGCCCGGCTACCTGGTATGCCCTGGTGCGGTATTATACCGCGGTGACCAGTCTGTCGGAGCTGCGCAGCCAGGGACAGAGATACTACAGCATTTCCTGGCTCAACACCAATCCCCTGTCCCAGGGAGACCGGGGCATCCGGGTGGAGCATCTGCAATACATGCTCAGCATCCTGGCTGCCTATATTCCCCAGATTCCGGATCTGACAATTGACGGAATTTTCGGCCCGGCTACCCGGGAAGCGGTGATTGCCGCCCAGCAGTGGCTGGGCCTTCCCCAGACCGGTTTGGTCAATGACGAAACCTGGGATGCGATTTACAATCAGTTCTCCGGCATTGAGAATATCAGCCTGCGGGATCCGGAGAACTTCCCCTACACCAGCGCCGTCGTTGGCCAGAATTCCCCCAGAACCCGGTATTCCAGAACCAGCACCATGACCCAGTTCCCCGGCAGCGACCTGCGGGTGGGGAACCAGGATCCGGTGCGCCAGGAGGTGATTCGATGAGACCGCCGGAATCCTTTATCGGTCAGCCCATCCGCAGCCTGCAAACCATGCTGCGGGTTATAGCGGAGCGGGATCCATCCTATTTGACCCTAATCCCCGATGGCATCTATGGCCCGGAAACAGTCAGAGCGGTTTCTCTGTTTCAGAGAAAGCATGGCCTTGCGGTAACCGGTATTACCGACCATGGCACCTGGGAGACCATCGTTGCCGTTTATGAACCGGCCCTGGTGGAGCAGGGGCCGGCCCAGCCGGTTCAGATTGTGCTCAGTCCCGGTCAGGTGATCTGCAAAGGAGCGCACAATCCCCATGTGTATCTGGCCCAGGGAATGCTGGTGGTGCTGTCTGACCGCTACAGCAGCATCGGCGTCCCCTCGCTGAACGGCATTTTGGATGAACCCACCTCGGATTCTCTGGCCTCCTTCCAGCTGCTGACGGGACTGCCTATGACGGGAAATCTGGACCGAAACACCTGGAAGCACTTGGCGCTGCACTACCCGTTGGCCGCAAATCTCCACGGGCAAAGCGGCTGATGGGAAAAAAGCCGGAATGATGTTACATTTCTATAAACTTTTTCCGGAAAAAAACATCCACTCTTGATAAATGAGGCAGCCCCGTGCTATAATATGAAAACGATACACGCAACACGCTTTACTTTGTCGCCCTGGAGGAACCGCATGTTCATCAAAGACTGGAAAAAGGAGATCTTCTCCATTCCCAATTTACTCAGTTTTTTTCGGCTGGCACTGATTCCAGTGTATGCTTACATTTATTTGAACGCCACCCAGACCTATCAATATGTCATCGCAGGAGCCATCATGGCGGTATCGTGCCTCACGGATATGATCGATGGGAAGATTGCCCGCCGCTACAATATGATTACAACCCTTGGGAAGATTCTGGATCCCCTGGCGGATAAGATCACCCAGTTCACCCTGACGCTGTGCCTGTCTCTGGAGCATCCGGTGCTGATGCCGGTGCTGGCTCTGTTTGTGGTGAAGGAGCTTTTTCAGCTGATTATGGGCATTTTGCATCTGCGCAAGGGACAGATGCTGCCGGGCGCCTTGATGGCGGGAAAGGTCTGCACCACGGTGCTGTTTGTCAGCTTGATCGCCCTGGTGCTGTTCCCCCGGATTGACCCCATGGCGGTGAACCTCATCGCCTTCGTGGACGCGGTCTTTCTAGCGGTTTCCTTTGTCAGCTACATTCGCGCGTATTTCGGAAAAAAACGGAAGGTACAGAATCTGGACACCGAATAAAATAGAAAATGCATGTCGACTGAACGCAGCAGATGTGTCAGTTGATAGTTGCCAGTGCGTCTTGGCTCCCTCTTTGCGGGAGCTGGCAAAAATCTTTGATTTTTGGGAGTGTCCGAAAGACAGCGCATCCATCCACCGGCACCCCCTCCGTCAGCCCGTTCGGGCTGCCACCTCCCCCATTGGGGAGGCAAGACTTAGTTCCATTCCAATTGGCTGCTCTGCTGATGGAACCCGATCAGCGTTAAATAGAATTGCGCGCCGGAAGTTCCGGCGCGCATGCTTTATAAATATGGCAGCGGCTCAATCTGAGCCGCTGCCAGCTTCTGTCCTCTTTCTGCGGTCATACAACGTGTCACAGGTAGGCCGTCGGGTTATCCGCGAATATTTCCACGGCATCGGCTTTCCTCATTGTTTCCCGCCTCTGTACCATTATTATACCAGATACTTCCGGGGATTGGTGAAGAAACCTTGAACAAACCGGGGAAAATTTTTGCCGAATTCCGCTTGTAATCAGTAGGGATACAGATTGCTCACCAGCAGCAGCAGCGGCAGGGTCAAGGTAAAGATACTGATGGCCCAGGGGTACACTGCCTTGCGGGAGCAGAACATCATCAGCAAACAGCCAAGCGTCAGCCCCAGCGGGCCGACCACCGCGATCTGGCGGCTGACGGTCTGGGCAAACGCGCCGGTGGCCTGCAAATTGATCCCCACCTGGGGCGGAAGATGCTTGCTGTTGTAGGCGGCCAGCTTTAGGGCATAGTAGACGACCGGCGCCGCCATCACAAATTTGCGCAGGCGGAAGATCCACGTGCCGATGAGATCGATCACATGGTTGACCTTGGACACGCCAGCTTTGAACTTGGAAAAGCCGGACTGCTCCGGCTTGGGCGCGCTGCCGCGCTGCTGAGTGGAAACTCCGGAACTCTCCATATTTAACCTCCGGGACAGATATTTTCTTGATTATACCATATTTCGCCGCGGGATGCAAGCCATTGGGTACCAGGGAAATCAGAATTCAGAAAAACTTAATTGTCCGGTTTATTGGACTCATCCTTTTGTATACTGTTGTCACAACAAAAAAGGAGGAATTATCCATGAAACGGCACGCCAAGCATCGAAACTTGACCCTGTACACACCCCAGCAGCCGCCCTGCCCCAACGCGGCAGACCCGGGCTATTTTGCCCAAAAGGCAGTGGATATTTTGACGGCCCTTGTATCGGTGGTGGGCTTTGTCAGCGCCATGGTCTTCCTGTTCACCCTGTCGTAAGGAGATCCGTGTCACGCAGCAGACGGCAGTCGGTGATTTTCCCGCCCTGCACGGTAATGAGGCCGACGCTGCCGCCAAAATAGCCGCAGGAGCCGGGATTCAGCACCCATAGACCGTCCTCCTCTTGATGGCAGTCCGGAACATGGGTGTGGCCGTAGAGCGCCGCCTGGACGCCGCAGGCCCGGGCATCCCGAAGCAGCGCGCCCAGGTAGGCCTTGACGCTGTGCTTATGCCCGTGGGTGAGATAGAAATCCACGCCGAATATCCGCTCTACCAGAATCTCCGGCTGCCCGGGAGGACAGCGGTATCGGTCGCAATTACCCGGCACCAGATAAAACGGAATTCCCGGGAATTCTTCCTGCATGGCCTGGGCATCCTCAAAATAGTCCCCCAGATGCACCACGGCATCCGGCTTCACCGATTCCAGGCAGCGGCGCATAAAGCTGAGGGCGCTGTGAGAATCCGACAATACCAGAATGTTCATAGACGGTTTCCTTCCCAGTTTGCGCAAATTCGACGCAAACATACCTTATTCACAATTACAATCAAAATGGATATTGGTCGTTAGCATCCTCCTCGGAGTCCGGTTCCTCCAATGTGACTTCCCGGAAGAATTTCCGCTTCTCCGAAGGGGTGCAGCCGTAGATTTCCTTAAAATATTGATTCAGCATTTTGGGATCCCGAAAGCCGTGGCGCTCCGCGATCTGGCCGATGGGATCGTCCGTGGTTTCCAGCTCCCGGCAGACGGCGGTGGTGCGCACCTGGTATACGTATTGCAGGAAGCTGACGCCCATGTTCTTTTTAAACAGGCGGCAAAAGTATTCCTTATTCAGCCCCATGGCGTTGGCGGCGTCCTCCAGGGACAGCTCCTGGTCGTGGTGCAGCTGGACATATTCCAGTATCGGCTCCAGACGGGTCATATCGCTGCGCTGAAGCCGGGTTTCCTCCACCGCCAGGGGCTGGGAGAAATGCTTCACCAGCAGCGCCGTCACCGCAAACAGCCGGGCCTGGCGCTCCAGCTTCCACACAGGATTTGCTTCCTCCTTCTGCTGGCGGAGAATTTCGGTTAAGTGGCTGCGCAGCTGCTCATAGGCCATGGCCTTGGTTTGCTCCACCGGATCAAAGGCGAGAGAAAAGGAAAGCTGGTCGAAGGTTGGCAGAAAACGGCACATCTGGTTGGGGTCGATATGCACCACCAGATACACGGCGTTGCGGGAGCATTTTGTCTCGTGTACCTCATGGGAATTGAGAATGTACATATCCCCCGCCTTAAAATGACGGGTTGCGTTTTCAAAATTGCAAGTTACCTTTCCTTTTATAAATAGGAGCAGCTCCAGTGCCTTGTGCCAATGCCGGGGTGTATAGCTGCTGAGGTTGGTTTCGTACTTCACGCCAAAACCGGTTTCGTCCAAATCTGTTAGGAGCCGATGTTGGTAATTCTGCATAAATATCTCCTTATTACGAACTTTTTACGTTCATATTGCGTTCACAATGTCAATATCTTCTATATGAAAGTCAATTATACCACTTTTTTCCTTCCTGTCAAGGTGGTATAATGCTGGCACTTCAAGGGTGAAGCCCAAGCAAGCCCCTTGCAAGTTATATTCACAAAGCATTCACATTTTGCCCGCCACCGACCTCCAGGAGGAGCCGCCGGGGGTATGAGGCAATCCAATGAATTCACTGGGCGCGGCCTTTCGCGCCAACATATTAGGAGGTAATTGACCATGAAGAAGAACATCTTGGTTCGCGGCCTGGTTCAGTCCATGGAGCAGTACGGTGAGATGCTGGGTCATATCAACACCCTGTAAGCACTCCCCCGCAAGGCCGTCCCGGACGGCAGAATAACCATCATTTAGGAGGTAATTGACTATGAAGAAGAACATCTTGGTTCGCGGCCTGGTTCAGTCCATGGAGCAGTACGGTGAGATGCTGAATTGCATCAAGACCCTGTAAGCTCCCCTTTGAAAGGCAATTGACGTTATTTTAGGAGGTAATTGATTATGAAGAAGAACATCCTGGTTCGGAACCTGGTTCATTCCATGGAGGAAGTTGGTCAGATGCGCAACCGCATCGGCCAGCTGTAAGAGCGCAACTCAGATGCGCCGCAGAGGACTGTCTACGCTTCGGCGGTCCGGAGTACAGGGAAATCTATCGGAGCTTGCTTGAGGGATTTCCAACAGAAGCAGAAGATATGGAAAGCTGCCCGTGAATTCGCGGGCGGCTTTTTTGCGTTTGCAGGAACATCTCCCCAGGCTTGCGCATAACCTGTTTCAGTAGCAAAGTGTATGCGGTTTCCGTTTCCGGGAAACCGGCGCCCCATTCGGGCCCATCAGGGAGGTAATTTCATGCAGCAGTCACCGGATCTATCCCAGCTGAAAAAGCTGGCCCAGTCTTCCGCGGGTCAGCAGCTGATGTCCTTGCTCCAGCGCAGCGGTGGCAATACCCTGCAGGAGGCGGTAGCCAAGGCCTCCGCCGGGGATTATGCCCAGGCCAAGGACATTTTGAATTCCCTTCTCAATACCCCAGAGGCGCAGGCGCTGCTGAAGCAGCTGGAGGAGCAGCCATGAGTGAAATGGAAGAGAAGCTGGGTGCCATCCTCAGCAATCCCGCCATGATGCAGCAGATCATGTCCCTGGCCCAGTCCATGGGCCAATCCGCACCGGCTTCACCGCCCCAGCCGGCGGAGCCAGCCGTGCCGGTGGCGCCGAATCTTTTCGGACTTGCCAAAGGCTCCGCCGTTGACCAGGATCAGCAGAACCTGCTCAATGCCCTCTCTCCGTACTTAAGCCATGGCCGGGTGGAAAAGCTAGAACGGGCCATGCGGGCGGCGAAAATGGCCGGAACGGCTTCTTCCCTGCTCCAGTCCGGCGCGCTGCAAAACATCCTTGGGAGGTGACCGTATGTATAACCGTTATATCCCACAGCCGGATGGCAGCTACCGCCGCAGGCCGGTGCCCCAGACGCCGCCTCCAAGGCCGCAGCCACCTGAGGTGCCTCCGTGTCCGCCTCCGGCACCTTCCGAAAGCCGTCCCATGGCTCCCGTTTGCGATCCGCCAACGCTGACCCCACCCCCTTCTGTCCCGCCCTGTCCGCCCAGGCCACGGCCAGAGCGGCCTCCGGCACAGCCCCTGGGAGGCTTCTTGCGAAATCTCCTGCCCAAGGATTTTGGTACTGAGGATCTGCTGGTGGTGCTGCTGCTTCTGTTAATGGCGGGAGAGAACCAGGAGGATCAGAACACCGCCCTGCTGACGCTGGCGCTGTATTTGTTTTTGTAGCGCTCACAGCCGCCCGCCAGCGCCGCCTGGTTCGCTGAATTGTGGTTTATCGCACCAGCCAAAGCCTTCCCCTTTGGGGAAGGTGGCAGCCCGAAGGGCTGACG
>CAYYGF010000054.1:0-11612 GCA_964471315.1 uncultured Oscillospiraceae bacterium
GGCACAGGGCCATGAAGTGGCCCACGTGGAGGGAATCGGCGGTGGGGTCAAAGCCAATGTAGAAGGTGGCCTTGCCGTTGTCGATCATGTCCCGGATCTCGTCCTCGTTGGTCACCTGGGCAATTAGGCCCCGGGCTACCAGTTCGTCATAAAGCTTCATTTTCCATTTCCTTTCTTATTGCACCGCGTCGCGGCAGAGATAAGTAACCAGAGCCGCGCGCAGGAGATTGACGTTGGTTTGTTCCAAAATGGTGTCTCTTTTTGTATGAATCCGGCCCAGGTACAGCAGCTTCTTCCGCTTTCGCAAGGCGCAGATACCCACGCCGTAAGGAAAATTGGCCTGGTCGGAGGGGTAGACGGAAAAGCCCTTTTCCTGCACCAGAATGTCCTTTTTCCCGAAATAGCCGCAGGCGCAGTAGAGAGCGGTCAGGCGTTTGCGATCTTCTTTTAGCTTTTTTGTAGGGAACAGCCGGATGTGGTCGCCATCGCCTACACAGTCCAGATTCAGAATCATTTGTCGGTTTGTGGCGTTTTTATGGGCCTTTCGGTAAGAGGCGGAGCCGATCAATCCCGCCTCCTCCAGATCAAACAGGACAAAGCAGACCTGTTTTCTTCGGTTTTCCGGAAGAGATCGGGCGATTTCCAGCAGGGTAATGACGCCGGATGAGTTGTCATTGGCGTTGCTTGGATTGGCTGGGCCAACCAGCATCAGCGCAATCAGCAGCCAGAGGCAGCCATAGCCCGCAAAACCGCCCACGCGCATGCTCCCGGTGACCAGTCCGATCAGCATACCCACGAAAAAAGCCGCCAGAATCATGAATGCCGCAATCAGCAACTGATACCCCAGAAAAGGGAGAAAATCACAAGGGGTAATCCAATTGGGAATGGGAAGCGCGGCACAGGTATCATAATGGGCCGTTACCAAATATGCCGCTGTTTCCGGATCCCCAATCACCACATTCCGGCAGCCAAGGCTCCCCTGCTCCACCCGGCTTTCATAGCCCAGTGACGCGGCATAGGACTGCACTGCATCCCGAAAGGTCTGCTTCTGCTGCTTGGATTTGCGCACTGGGAACGCGTTCAGAATGTCGAATGGTGTTTCAATCATGGGCCATTTCCCCGCTAAGCAAAGCCGCCTGCTTCTTTTTACTGAAGGAGGCCAGAACCAGTTGATAGGAACGATCCAGCAAATCCCGTAATACCGCGTCCGGCACCGCACCGTCTGCCCGCACGGAGTTCCAATGAACCTTGTTCATGTAGTATCCGGGCAGGATATCGGGATACTGCTTTCGGTAGAAATCCCCTTCCATGGGTACCAGCTTTAGGGTGATATAGTATGGCGCACCGGCATTGTCCAGGCAGACAGCCGCAAAAAGCTTACCGCCGATCTGATAACGATACCAGCCCCACTCCTCTTTAAAATCCTTGGTTACCGCCGTTTTTTTCAGCAGATATTCGTCAATCCAGGGGTATTTCATCTGACTGCCTCCCTTTCCATGCAAAACGCCCTCTATCCCCATAGGATAGAGGGCGTAAAGATACGCGGTACCACCTCTCATTCGGCAATGCCTCACGGCAAATGCCCTCACGGCGTCCAGCAACGCCTTCCGCTGTGTCGGGCGGCCCCGTCTTTTCCTACTGCTGTTTTCAGAAAAGCCACTCCGGGAGGTATTTCGGCGCTTTTCCCCGCTGCCTTGCACCCACCGGCAGCTCTCTGGCAGGAAATGGGGCGCTTACTTCTTCCCTTCACTGTGTTGCAACTTATCCTAACAAAATTCCGGGGATTTGTCAAGGAAAAAACCGCATTTTTCCCGAATTACCCCCGGAGCATTTCCTCTGCGCTTTTCAGCGTAGTCTCGGTGATGTTGGCGCCGCCGATGATCCGGGCCAACTCCCGCTTCCGGCCTTCAAAGTCCAGAGCGTTCACGGAGGTATAGGTGCGGCCTTCCCGCTCGGATTTGGCGATCAACAGGTGGGTATTGGCCAGCGCCGCCAGCTGAGGCAGATGGGTCACGCACAGCACCTGCTTGTGGGCAGCCACGCTGCGCAGCTTCTGGGCCACCTTCTGGGCCGCCCGGCCGGATACACCGGTGTCCACCTCGTCAAAAATCAGGGTGCCCACCTGGTCCTTTTCCGCCAGAACGTTTTTCATAGCCAGCATGATCCGGGCCAGCTCGCCGCCGGAGGCCACCTTGCTCATAGGCTTCAAGGCCTCGCCGGCGTTGGCGGACATGTAGAAGGCCACCGCGTCGGCGCCGCTCCCGGTCAGTTCCAGCTCCCGGAACTCACAGGACAACTGCACCCGGGGCATGTCCAGTTGGGTCAATTCCGACAAAATCCGCTGAGACAGAGCCTGCGCCGCCGCTTTGCGGTTTTCCCGGAGGGCCAGAGCTGCTTTCCAGGCGGCGTCCTCCGCCTTTTTCAGCTTGCTCTTCAGTCGCTCCAAATGGTCGTCGGCAAACTCGATTTCGTCCAGTTCCTTTTTAGCCTTGTCCAGGTAGGCCAGGATGTCCTCACAGGTCACGCCGTATTTCCGGCGGAGCTTGTGGATCACGTCCAGCCGGGATTCGATTTGCTCCAGCTCGTCCGCCGAATAGCTCAGATCGTCCCGGGCGTCCCGTACCTCCTCCGCGGCGTCCTGAACCTGGTACATCAGATCCGCGACCCGGTCGTGCATGGCGTTGAAGCTGTCGCTGAACCGGCTTAGCTTCGCCAGGGCGTGCTCCGCCTGGGCCAGCAGTCCCGCGGCCCCGTCGGTATCCTCGCCGCCGTACAGGCACTCCACCGCTTCTTCCAGCCCGTTGCTGAGTTTTTCCGCGTTTTGCAGCAGCTTTCGCCGCTCCTCCAGCGTTTCGTCCTCCCCCGGCTCCAGCTCCGCTTTCTCAATTTCGGCAATCTGATATTTCAGCGTCTCCATCCGGCGCAGCTTCTCCCCTTCGTCCATGGTCAGCGCGTCAATCTCCCGGCGCAGCCTGGAAACGGCGGCGTATTTCTCACCGTAATCCGTCCGCAGGCCCTCGTTATCCGCGAACGCATCCAGGAACGCCAGGTGGTTATCCTCGTCAAATAAGGAGGCGGAATCGTGCTGTCCATGGATATTGATGAGTTGGATGCCCAGCTTGCGCAGGATGGACACAGACACCAGGCTGCCGTTGACCCGGCACACATTTTTTCCGTCCAGGTAGATCTCCCGCTGGATCACCGTTTCCGGATCGTATTCCACGCCGTTTTCCCCGAACCAGGGATATTCCGGAACCTCCGTAAACACCGCCCGGACGGAGGCCTTGGCAGCGCCTGTCCGGATCATGTCCCGGTAGGCCCGCTCCCCCAAAATGGCGGAAATGGCGTCGATGACAATGGATTTTCCCGCGCCGGTTTCTCCGGTCAAAACATTGAAGCCCTGGTCAAAGGAAATATCCGCAGACTCGATCACCGCGATATTCTCAATATGCAGAAGGCTCAGCATAACGGATTCCTCCCCAAGGTCAGTTCATCAGGCTTTTGATCTCTCCGCAGAAAGCGGCGGCGGCGTTGATGTCCCGCATGATGACCACAACGGTATCGTCTCCCGCAAGGGTTCCCAGCACCACGCTCATGCTCATGGCGTCCACCGCCGAGGCCGCTGCATTGGCCAGTCCCGGCAGGGTGTGGATGACCACAATGTTCTGGGCATAGTCATAGCTGGTGACACACTCCCGGAAGATGGTATTCAGCCGTCCGGAGAAGGTGCCAGGCACCTCCCGGGCCGCCGTGGTGTACCGGTAGGTTCCGAAGCTGGTCAACTCCTTGACAATGCGCAGCTCCTTGATATCCCGGGAGATGGTGGCCTGGGTGCTGGTGAAGCCGGCCTCCTGCAATTGCTGAAGAAGCTGCTCCTGGGTTTCCACATTGGTTGTGGCGATGATCTCCATGATCTTTGCCTGTCTCTTCGATTTCAATGCTCTTCACCTCTTAGTCTTTCTGAAACTTCGCGCTGACCACATCATAAAAGCTGCGATCCTTCAACCGAACCAACTTGGTTTCCAAATGGGATTTGCGGATGGTCACCAGATCCCCCATATTCAGCCGCACGGCTTTTCCTCCGTCCACGGACAGGTAGGCGTTGCGGCGGGCATTGTGAACCATTTCTACCGTTACCACCCGCTTGTCCGAAGCCACGATGCAGCGGCTGACCACATCATGGGGACAAATGGGGGTAATGATGATATTTTTTGCCTCTGGCTCCACGATGGGGCCGCCAGCAGAGAGACTGTAGGCAGTAGAACCGGTGGGGGTCGACACGATGAGTCCGTCACCGCCGTACTCCATGGCCTGGACGCCATCGCATTTGACCTCCAGATGGACGATCCGGGCGACGGTGCCCTTTGTCACCACCACATCATTCAGACCGATATCGTGGAACAAAATGTCCCGATCCCGCTGAATGGTTACATCCAGCATCATCCGGTTGTCCAGGGTGTAATTCCCCTTGGCCAGACTCGCCAAAGCATCCAGCTCCGTGCTTTCCAGCTCGGCCATGAATCCCATGGTTCCGATGTTTACCCCCAAAATGGGGATCCCCCGGCGGGTGGCTGCCTTGGCCGTGTGCAAAATGGTGCCGTCCCCGCCGAAGCAAATCACCAGCTCCGCATTGGGAAGCTCCCGATCCAGCCGGGAAAACCGCAGATCCTTGGGAAGGTCATAGGAACGATCCACCTCAAAGGGCAGACACAGCTTGGTCTGGATGCCCGCGTTTTTCAGAATCTGCTGGGCCGCCCGGACGGTTTGGAAATTTTTATCCCGATAGGGATTGGGAGTCAATATCACATTTTTCATTCTTTGGCTCCCTTATCCAGCGCCTCATGGGCCTGCCGTACCACTTCGGCGGTATCCGGTTGGATTCCGCCCACCGCATCCAGGCTGATATGCGCCAAAAACTCAATATTCCCCTCCGGACCTTTCACCGGAGAATAGGTAAGACCCAAAATGTGAAATCCCAAGTCCCCGGCCAGAGCGACGAACTGATCCAGAACCTCTTTATGGGTAGCCGGTTCCCGGACGACGCCTTTTTTTCCTACTTTCTCTTTTCCTGCCTCAAATTGCGGCTTGATCAGACAAACTACCTGGCCCGTGGGCTTCAGCAGCGTCTTGATGGTGGGAAGTACGATCTTTAAAGAAATGAAGCTGACATCCACAACGGACAGATCCAGCGGCTCGCCCAGCTGCTCCGGTGTGACGTAGCGGATATTGGTACGTTCCATCACCACTACCCGGTCATCGGAACGGATCTTCCAGTCCAGCTGGCCGTAGCCCACATCGATGGCGAACACCTTTTTCGCCCCCTGCTGTAGCAGGCAGTCGGTAAAGCCGCCTGTGGACGCCCCGGAATCGCTGCAAACATACCCCGCAGGGTTCACGCCGAAATCCCGCAGCGCCTTCTCCAGCTTTAACCCGCCCCGGCTGACATAGGGGCACACCGCGCCCCGAACCTCCAGGGAAACCGTTTCTTCAAAGGAGACGCCGGGCTTATCCACCTTCTGGCCATCCACATAGACCAGGCCGCTCATAATGATCGCCTGGGCCTTGGAACGGCTGTCCGTGTAGCCCTGCTCTGTGAGCAGAACGTCCAAACGTTTTTTTACCTTCACCGAGCCACCGCCTCCTTTACAAACGCGGCAATGGACGCGCTGTCCAAACCGCAATGGGCATACAGCGCATTCTGCGCGCCGTGGGGAACAAACCGGCGGCCAAGATCGATGCCGTCAACCCGGCAGCCAGGGCATCGTCTGACCAGCTCCATAGCCAGCTCCTCCCGGATTCCGGAGCCGCGGCAGACCTCCTCCACCACGATCACCGGACGGGAGGGAGCAACCTCCTGGGCTATCTCCTCCATTGGCAGATCGGAAACCGTCAGCAGCCGCAGCACGGTGGCGTTCACGCCCTGCTGGGCCAGGATTTCCGCCGCTCCCAGCACATTGTCCAGCAGCGAGCCATAGGTAATGAGGGTCACATCCTCGCCCTGGCGGTGACAGGCCACCAGCGCGCCCTCCAGGCCATGCCAGTGGGAGCCGGTGTAGCTGCCCTCCCCGCCCCGGGGATATCGGATTGCCACAGGCCCATCGTATTCCTCCGTGGCCCAGCGCAGCATATCCTGCTGTTCCGCAAGGCTGGCAGGGGTCAAAATCCGCATTCCGGGCACCTGCCGCAGGAAGCCCACATCAAAAACACCGTGGTGGGTTGGGCCGTCGTCCCCCACCAAGCCTGCCCGGTCAATGGCCAGCACCACATGCAGGCCTAGCAGGCCGATGTCCTCCATGATCTGGTCGTAGCCCCGCTGGAGGAAGGTGGAATACAGCGCAACCACCGGAATCATCCCCTGCTTTGCCAGGCCGCCAGCCATGGAGATGGCATGCTCCTCGGCAATGCCCACGTCAAAGGTGCGCTTTGGGAAACGCTTCTGGAATTCCAGAAGCCCCGTTCCGCCGGGCATGGCTGCGGTGATGGCGCAGATGCGCGCGTCTTTTTCCGCCAGCTCCGTCAGACACTGGCCTAAGGAATCGGAATAGGTTATCACCTTAGGCGCCAGTTTTTTTCCCGTCTCCGGATCAAATTTGCCAATGCCATGGAATTTGGCCGGATCCTGCTCGGCATAGGGATAGCCCTTGCCCTTTTTGGTGATCACGTGTACCAGCACCGGCTCACGCAAATCCCGGGCCATGCCCAGCAAGGTGATCAAGCCAGGCAGATCATGGCCGTCCACGGGGCCAAGATAGGTCAGGCCCATGTCCTCAAAAATGGTGGTTTTCAAGAAGAAACGCTTAAAGCGGTTTTTTACCCGGCTGCTCAGCTCGTAGATCGCCTTGCCGCCCGGCAGCTTTTTTATCACCCGCCGGTAGATCTTCTTGGCCTCCAGATAGTTTTCACTGGAACGCAGACGGGACAGATGCCGGGATACCCCGCCCACATTCCGGCCAATGGACATCTCGTTGTCATTGAGGATAATGACCATGGGCTCGCCGCTGACACCGGCGTTGTTCATTCCCTCATAGGCCATGCCCCCGGTGCAGGCGCCATCGCCAATTAGGGCCACCACCTGGTAATCCTGCCCCTGGAGCGTCCTGGCCCGGGCCATGCCCAAAGCAATGGAAACAGAATTGGAGGCATGACCTGCTACAAACGCATCGGTTTCACTCTCCGAAGGCTTGGGAAATCCGGAGATACCGCCGTACTGCCGCAAGTGCGCAAAGTCCGCCCGGCGGCCGGTCAGCAGCTTATGCACATAAGACTGGTGACCCACATCGAATACCAGGCGGTCCTTCCTTGTATTAAAAACGGTTTCAATGGCGACACTCAGCTCCACCGCTCCCAGATTTCCGGCCAGATGGCCGCCGGTACGGGAAACGGAATCGATCAAAAACGCCCGAATCTCCCCGCAGAGCTGGAGCCGCTCCTGATCGGTTAAGGACAGCAGGTCTTCGTGACCGTTCACTTTCTCTAAAATGCTCACGATTGACACAACCTTACATTACTTTTTCTTTTTCCGGAACAGACGGTTTCCGGTATAAATCACCCTGCCAACCAAATGGACTATCTGCGTGCAGGAATTAACGGCAAAGGTCTTTCCGATGGCTTTGCCGCCCACGGTCAGTGCCGCTGCCAGGGCGGACATCACCAGCGAGATACCCCGGGGCCAGCCGAAGTCGGTATGGGAAAGGATCAATGCCGCGATGGTCGCGGATGCGGAGCCGGAAACAACGCCACAGATGTCTCCCACCACATCGTTGCAGATGGAGCTGACCCGCTCGGCGTTGCGCAGCAGCCGGATTGCCTCGTGGGCGCCGGGTACCTTCCGCGCTGCCATGGAATGGAAGGGCTTTTCATCGGCGGCGGTCACCGCCATGCCGATGACATCAAACATGATGCCCACAAAAATGATGACAAACAGGATCAAAAACGCCACAACCAGACTGCTGTTTGCCATAACCTCGTCCGATATCAGAGAAATCATACCGGAGATAAAAATCGTTACAAAGAAAATGGTGACGACCCACCGGGTCGTCCTGCTGCGCTCCCGTTTGGAAGCGTCAGGGTCTGCTTTTGCCACAGAAATTCTCCTTCGTGAGAATGGTAATATAAAAAATGACGGTAACAGGCGGGATAAATCTTACGGCTTAGGTCGGGTTGTTTTTCACCAGACAGAACCTGCCGTTGCCGCACAGGCCGTTTCCATTTGATCCATCCGCCCAAATGTTGCCAGAATAATGGGTACCCGATTGCCACTTAGTCCGTACTGTAATCCCCCGCCTGTCCGGTTAAGACAGCCTAGGTGTTTTCCACGGCAGAGCGTGCCACAGTCTTAGCCTCTTTTGCAAGCATGGTTTCCAGAAGCGATAACAACAGCGGTTATGGCCATAACCGCCGGCTGTCTGATCCTCTTTCCCCGCAGGCTCACTTCAAGGCAGGCTACGCTGCACGCAGCACACGATTCTGTGCACCGCCTTGCAGGTTCATACCAGGCCCGTACGCGATCGGGACCCAACGAAGGGTTCTAACCGTCGTCGCACAATACCAGGTCTCCACGGAAACCGGGTCGTATGCGCCATGCCATTGGCGCGCGCCCGGGATCCTTAACCCCCAGCATCCACCCGAAACTGGGCGTAACAAGCAGACACCAGGGACTTCATCGATGTGCCCTTCAAAGGATTTTTAGGCCCTTCCTGGAAAATGGCCGCTCCGACTAGGATACTGCACCGTCAATGTGTATATTAGCATACTTTTTATGAATATACAAGTATTTTTTCAATAATTGTATATTGTGAATGTGCGGATCACTTTCCCCCGTTGACGAACCAGTCCTGTACAATATCGGCATGGGTGACGGCGATCTCAATGCCCGGGATTTCCTCCTTGGAGAAAAACCGCAGTTCCTTGGATTCGCTGCTGATGCGCAGCACCGGTTCCTCCGGAAATTCATAGCGGTAGACTACGATCACCATCCGCCAGATGCTGCCGTCCCGGAAGGCGGCGATGCGGCCGGGGTTGTCATAGATGTCCAGCTTTTGGAATTTGTCCTTGGGAATGCGCACTCCCAGCTCCTCGTAGGCTTCCCGGGCAATGGCCTCCCGGCCGGTCTCGGTCTTTTTGCAGCCGCCCCCCACCAGGCCCCAGATATCGGAGTCCCGGCGCTTTTCCAGCAGCAACTTTCCCTGAAACGTCAGAATGGCGTTGGCCCCCAGGTGGGCAGGCATGGTGGTTTTCGGCGCGTCCTTGGGGTCGCAGTTATAGAACGTTACAATTGCCATTTCGGTCACTCTTTTCTTTCGGATTGTGTTTCTATTTTAAAACTGGTGTTTCCATTTCCATCATCTGAAAAGGAAATGGTATTTGTCATCGTTTGCCCCTCCGCTGTTTGAAATTGGTAGGATATCGTATCCGCACCAAGATATTCCAGCGTGTCCTCCACTGCTGTGCAGTTCGGCGTTCCACAGCGGCCCCCCAGCGGGCCATCCATTGTCAGAAACGCGAACATAACGCCATCGCGATTCCTGTCCGTATACTGAACAACCCCTACAACGCCGCAGGCAGAATCCGGCACCAGGACACAATTGATTACGGTCCGTCCGCTGGTGGTTTCGTATTTTTGGAATAAATTCAACACTTCCCGTTCCGTCAACATCTGCGGTACAGGCTGGGCCGTTTCCAGAGTAGTTCCTTCCGAAACTTGCGGTACAGTATTATTTAGGGACTTATCAGAACAGGCCAACAGCAGGAACAGAGAGAGGAGCATAACCAGAATTGACCGTATTCGCTGTTTCATAAAACGCCTCCAAAAAGATTCATTTGAAGCCACTTAACACTATTATACGATATGTTCAAGCATATTTCCACCCTAAAATTCCTTCGGAACCGGTTTTGTAACGCCGGTTCGCCGCTCTTTGCTCAAGCCTCCTGCCATGTGGGGCTCAGAACCGCCCGCGAATTTCGCCCGGCGGATGATGTCCTCGCCGTATTTGTCCCGGAGGGCGTCCACGGTTTCGTCCAGCCGCAGCTTCCGCTCGAACTGCTGGGGAGTCAGCCCGGAGAAAAAGTCAAACTGCTGGTAAGGCTCTCCGCTCAGCCGGGTCACCTGCACCCCAAGCTGCCGCAGAGGGGTGACACCGTCCCAGGCCTCGTCAAACAGACGACAGGCCGCTTCAAAAATCTCCGTGGTAATATTCGTCGCGCCGTGGAGGACGCATTGGTGGGAAACATGCTGAAATTCATTGGTTCGCAGGTGGATGCTGACGCAGCTTCCGCACTTGCCGTCCCGGCGAAGGCGCATCCCCACCGTCTCGCACAGGCTCAAAAACACCTGCCGGGCCTGCTCCACCGTGGTCACGTCCGTGGCCGTGGTGGTGGAGTTGCCGTAGCCCTTGTTCTCCGCCGGTTCCAGGGTAACCGCGTCAGCGTTCCGGCCGTTGGCAAAGTGCCAGATGGTCTCCCCGTGCTTGCCCAGCCGCTTTCTCAGAAGCTTTCCGTCCGCCTTTGCCAGGTCGCCGATGGTGTAGATGCCCAGCATTTTCAGCTTTCGCTCTGTAGCCGCCCCCACCAGAAACAGATCCCGTACCGGAAGGGGCCAGAATTTTGTCTCCATTTCCTCGGGGAACAGGGTATGCACCTTGTTGGGCTTTTCAAAATCCCCGGCCATTTTCGCCAGCAGCTTGTTGGAGGAAATGCCCACGTTCACTGTAAAGCCCAGCTCCTCCCAGATCCGCTGGCGCATCCGCTCCGCCGCCAGTCGGGGCGCGCCCCAAAGCCGCTCCGTGCCCGTCATATCCACCCAGGCTTCGTCGATGGAATACTGCTCCACCGCCGGGGAAAACTCCCGCAGCAAATCTACAAAGTGCCGGGAGGCCTGGACGTACAGCTCATAATCCGGCGGGATCACCACCAGCTCCGGGCATTTTTCCAGGGCTTGAAACAGTGGCTCCCCGGTATGGATGCCGTACTTTTTTGCCGGGGTGGATTTGGCCAGGATGATGCTGTGCCGGGATTCCTTATCCCCCGCCACCACCGAGGGAATGTCCCGCAAATCCCGCTCCTCCCCCAGCACCTTCACCCGATAGGCGGCGCTCCAGCTTAAAAACGCCGAGTTGGCATCCACATGAAAGATCACCCGCTCCGCCACATCACATCACCTTCCGTACAAGACACCAGGTATGGGTGCGGATGGTGTATTTCAGCTCAAACAGCCATTGCTTTCCCCGCACCGTGGCCCGGCACAGAAACACCGTAGCCTCGATGCCCACATATTGAATCTCCTTACTGCTGATGACCTCGTCAATATCCACCCGCAAAAGCTGCCGCTGCTCGTCCTCCATCCGAAGCCGCAGGGGGCGGATATCCCCCGCCGCGCTGCACACCGAAATCACGTCCACAGGACACATCTCCATACCGCTCACCACCGTTTTTGTTTTATTATAGCACATTCGTTCGTATTTCGCAAGAGGAATTTCATGGTTGCGGATTTGGGCGGAAGTTGATATAATAGACAAATCAACCTGCCTCAGCAGCGCGACAAATTGTAATTTATCGCACTGGCCAAAGCCTCCCCTTTCAGGGGAGGTGGGCCGCCGTAAGGCGGCTCGGAAGGG
>CAYYGF010000055.1:0-11588 GCA_964471315.1 uncultured Oscillospiraceae bacterium
GCATATTTTTCAGCACGCTGGTAGCCTCGTACAAAATAAACAGCAGCGCGAACAGCTCGGTCACACCCATCTTCACCACACCACAGGCGTCCAGAACGTTTCTGGTCTCCGCCGGGAGCCAGCCAAGAACATCAACGTGCATCATCATGTCGATTGCTGTAAACAGCAGCACACAGGCCAGCATCCCGGCCTTGCGGATAGCCCCGTCGATACCTACGGCGGAGTTCCACTTGCGGTACTTCGCCGCCCGGAGCGAGCCGAACACCATGTCGGCGCAGACGGCGATGAGCAGCATACGAATGAACACGTTGCCAATCAGGACCGCGAAAAAGCGGATAATAAAAGCGTTTACCATTTGCATTTGTATGTCCTCCTAATGATTTCCTAGAGACTTACCTATGAAGAAATCAGTTTCCACAGCTTTTCCCGGACGCCCTTCAGATTTCCGGCAAAATTGTCGATGTAGTGCATCATGCCCAGAAGCTCCCGGGACTGATACCAGTTGGGACTTTCCTGTTTTTCCGCGTCCCGCTGCTTCAGAGAATCCCGGCGTTCTTCGGAAAAGGCGGCAAGCTGCCGGCGGAGCTGCTTCAGCATGGTATCGTCGTGATACAGCTCCATGTAACGCTGCTTCAGCTCCGGCCAGTACAGCCGCAGACGGTCTTCAAAGTTGGTTTCTGAGGATGTCAAGAAGATCAAATCCTTTCAAACCGAAATTGACAGCCGGGGCAATCTCCCAGCAGAATGGGAAGGGTGTATCCGCCGTACATCAGCGCCGCGCCGGAATAGACGCTGCCACTTTCCGTCTCCCGGTACATTGCCTCTGGTTGCAAACCCTTTAAGAACACATGGATGGGGTAGGGATTGGCTTTGGGGGCCACCACAACCACATTCAGCAGGGCGGCGCTTCCGTCTTTTGCCACAAACTGCCAGGCAGTAAAATAATCGTCGGTCATGGCGTTGGTAAGACGGTAATAATCTCCGTAGAAAATCAGATCCCTGTGGTGGCGGAAGGTGAGAATCTGCTTCCGGATTTCTTCCTTTTCCACTTCGCTCAGCTTTTGGGGGTCCAGCTCATAGCCAAAGCTGCCGGACATAGCCACGATTCCCCGGGTATGCAAAGATGTGGTGCGCCCAGTCTGATGATTGGGAACCGCTGAAACATGGCTGCCCATCGTGCGGATAGGATAGCCGAAGGAGGTGCCATACTGAATTTTCAGCCGCTCGATGGCATCGGTATCATCACTGCACCAAATCTGGGGAAAATAGTGGAGCATACCTGCGTCAAAGCGCCCACCACCACCGCTGCATCCCTCAAAAAGAACCTTCGGGAAGTCACGGGTAAGCCGTTCCAGCAAGGAATACAGTCCCAGAAGATACCTGTGTGCTGTCTCGCCCTGCCGCTCCGGGAGCAATTCCCAGCTGAAAACATCCGTCAGACTGCGGTTCATATCCCACTTCACATAGCGAATGTCGTGGCTGCGCAGCAGATCGGACAGACACGCATACAGGTATTCCACCACATCCCTACGGCTTAAGTCCAGAACCAGCTGGCTTCGACCCTGCACCGGTGTGCGCCCCGGGATACTCAGCGCCCAATCCGGGTGGGCACGGTACAGGTCGGAATCGGGAGAGACCATTTCCGGCTCTACCCAGATGCCAAAGTCCATACCCAGATCCCGAATCTTCTGAATCAGGCTGTTCAGGGTACAGCCCAGCTTCTTTTCATTGACATACCAGTCTCCTAAACCGCTGGTGTCATAGTCCCGACTGCCGAACCAGCCGTCATCCAAGACCAGCATCTCTACGCCCAAGTCCTTTGCCTGTTGGGCAATGGAACAGATCTTTTCGCCGGTGAAATCAAAATAGGTAGCTTCCCAGTTGTTGATCAGCACCTGCCGGGGGGCATCCCGGTAAGTGCCCCGACAGATATTTTCCGCAAGGAAATTCTGATAGCACCGGGACAGGCTGCCCAATCCCCCATCAGTAAAGCTCAGCAGAACCTCCGGGGTATGGAAGGCTTCTCCCGGCTCCAGCGTCCAACAGAACCGCTGGTCGCTGATGCCCAGTACCAGCCGGGTGCTTTGCAGCTGGCTGCACTCCGCCTCAATTTTGAAGTTGCCGGAATATACCAGCATCGCGCCATAGCACTGGCCATAATCTTCACAGGTTTTCGGAGCGGCCAGAATGGCAAAGGGATTGTGCTGATGGCTGCTGGTGCCCCGGTCGGATCCAACCGTCATGACGCCGTGGGGCACCGGGGCGCGTTCAGGCATCCGCTCCATGCAGTGCCGTCCCTGAAAATGGATCATGTCCCACTTACCAAAGGGCAGATCCAGGCAGGCCGAGGCTGCTTTGTACAGCCGGATGGTTCCGTTGCCGCCATTTCGCAGCACGGCGCAGCGGGTAATCATGTCCTTTTCTGCATAAACGCCATAGTAAAGCGCCAATTCCAGACCGGATGCGTGATCCTTCAGGTCAACGCGCAGGGTTTCACACTCTCCGCCATTGTCGTAGGCAGCTGGCAAACCGGGGATGGCGTATTTCCCATTCAGCACCGAGAAGCCCACATATCGAAAATCCGCACTGTAGCTTCCGTCTCCATTCGATACACTGAGGCTGCTGATCCGATAATCTCCGATACCGCAGCCGGTATATTCCTGGGGACGGGTATCCAGCGAAAAATCCCGCTGCAAGTGGATATGACCAGGATTGGGCGAAAAGCCGCAGTCGGAGTAGAATTCCGTATAGCGCATATCAAAGCTATGAATCCATTTGCCATAATACAGATGACGCAGGAAACCGCTGTCATCTGCGAAGAACTGGTAAGTTGTATGGGCTGTATTCAGAGAAAACAAGGTTTTCTCCTGATTGATGTCGATGCTCATGGGAAATACTCCTTCCAAGGGAATCAGGCGTCCAGCCCGGCAAACCGGGCCGGACGCCAGTTCATGATAGAATTATTTGCCGCCGGTCATGGCGATGCCCTCGATGAACTGCTTCTGGAACAGCAGGTAGAGGATCACCATGGGAATCATGGCCAGCAGACTTCCTGCCATCAGGACGGGGAAGTTTGTTGTATACTGTCCGTTCAGAGTGGACAAACCTGCGGACAGGGTCATCATGTTCAGATCCGTGTTGCAGATCAGGGGCCACATCAGATCTGCGTAGGCAAACACCGCGGTAAAGATCGCCAGAGCCGCCAGACTGGATTTTGTCAGCGGCAGCAGAACCTTGGTGAAGGTCTGCCATTTGGTGCAACCATCCAGATAGGCTGCCTCGGCAATTTCGTTGGGAATGCCCATATAGGCCTGCCGCAGGAAAAAGGTGCCGAAGGCACTGACAAGGCCCGGGAATACCAAGGCGAAAATGGTGTTGGTAAGTCCCATTTTTGCCAGCATCTGATACTGAGGGATGATGAAAATCTGGCTGGGCAGCATCATCTGCATCAAAACAAGACCGAACAGCAGATTTTTGCAGGGGAACTCCAGCTTGGCAAAGGCGTAGCCCGCCATGGAGCTGAACACCACCGCGCAGATCACCCGGAAGAAAATCAGCAGGAAGGTATTGATGTAAAGATTCCAGAAGGGCAGACTCTGCAAGGCTTTACCTGTTGGCGTTGGCCTCGATCTTGGTGCCGTCGATATAGGCGTGCTCCAGATCTACACCCAATCTGCCGAATATATAGCTGTTAATATCGTTGAAGATATCCTCCAAACTGCCGGACAGCTCCTTGTGGATGAAATTGCTGATGGTCATATGGCTGGGTGCTTCCTCTTCATCCAGCATCCATAGGAAACGGATATCCGTTTCGCAGAGCTTTTGGATGAAGCGGACAGAGCAATATCCAAACTCCATAAAGGCGAACAGTACAATCTTTAGCAGCTTTTCACGGTCATATTTGGGGCGACCCGTTTCGTGTCCCTTCTCCACGAAATATTTCTGTAGGTCGATATGAGCCATGACTTCACTGAATGAATATACCGCATCATTTATTTTGATAATTCTTTCTAAATCCACTGGTAATTTCAGTTGGATTGGTGTAGAATAGTCTACGGTGTCATATTGTTTCTTCACAAATTCATTATAACACCAAAGGGCTGGTTTTTCCACTAAACCAGCCCTTTCCCTATAAATGTTTTTGCAGGCTGCGCCTTTCGGCACAGCCTGCCTTTTACTGGAGCCTTTTTTACAGCCCCTTCTGTGCTAGATATAGAGATTTACCTGAATGTCACGGAACCGATGCACCCTTCGCAGGGGAGAGAGCGCATATAGGTACGCTTTTGCATCCTCCTGGGTGATGGTGAAGGTTCCGAACATCTGAAAATCTGTCACCGCAAAACTCAAATATCCTCCAAAGGGCAAATCCACGCATTCTCTCTCCATCTCTCCATTTTTCCCTGATTTGTTCTCTTTTTCAGGTTTTATGAAGAATAGACTTTCCCATTATAATTATAGTTTTTCCTAACTTTACGGGTAGGGATTTTTCCCTCTTTTTTCTTCTTTTCTCTCATGCTCTTCCTATCATTTTCCTGCCAGTTTCCTTTTGGCTTCTCGCTCCCATCTCATTCTTTCTCGTATCATAGGATGAATCAAACGAGGCTTCTATGAGGCTTTGCGAGGCCCTATAAGGCTCTTTTTTCTTCCATATCTCATTCTCCCTTTTCTCTCTAAAAAACGGGGAGAAAACAAGATATGACCAGAGAAATAAAAGAAATTGATAGGAAAATGCGGAGAAATGTTTGGAGAATTTCAAGAAAGTTGCAGGGCCTATTCTTGACCCTATCCTTTTCCCGTCAGAATCTCGAAGAGAAAAATACGGGGATTTACCGCCCGTTTCTTGGGGTTAGAACGATAATATGATGGGGGAGAATTGGAGTTTGCCCAGAGAAAAATGGATATCTTTTCTGGGTCTGCTCTTGTCCCGAAGGGGAGGAAAGCAGGGGTAGCTGAGTGATTTGCAAGGACATAATAAGAAGAAAAAAAGACCTTATGCAGTACACCGAAATGTACTGCACAAGGTCTTAAATTCTTAGATTTTCTTGGGAGGTCTCAGGCTGCGGAAAGTTGCCTTTTGGGGGCCGTTAGCGGATGTCTGAGATTCTCAATCACATATAATGACCTTGCAAGAGTATTATAACTCAAGCCGATGCCTTTAGCAACTGGCAATTTAGTACATTTTACAAAGCAAACCATCATAACCTATGTCCTACTTTTCACATACTATCCCTATCCCGCTTCTCGAATAACTCACCGTGAGTTTTTCAAGTTTGGGGATATTATCTCATACGAGGGAGTGAGATGATAGGCGGGGGGTATTGAGCACTAACTATAAAAGGCAGAGACAACCTCCCATCCACCGAAGTAAATGGGAGGCTGTAATGCAGTTTTGTTTAATCAACTCTTTCTGAATTGAGAAAGAAGTCACGACCAAATGTTCTTTCACAGTCTTTATCTTGCGAATCTAGCACTACAGTGGTTGGGGCACGGAGGCTGGGATTGTTAAAATAACCATCCTCACCCGCTAACCAATTGGTTTCGATATAAAACGAGTACAGATTGTTTGTTTCAGGACAATACACAATATCCAACTCTATATCAGCTGATGGATTAAACCAATTGTAATTGAGGGCCTCATAGCAATCATATGACCAATCAATAACTGAAGCGTCGTCAGGAATGACAAGTCCTGTGCGGTTTTCAAGGCTATTAGCCTTTTCCATACGGACATTCCATACAAGATTGTCTTCCTCGACTTCAAATTGAGCGACTACAACATCTCCAGCAATGCCAATGTGAACTGTGTCCTTTTTTGTGTTTTTGAATAGGTCAATATCTGTAAATCCCATTTCGTCCAACACATTAAGAATGTCCATTTTTTCTTTTGGCTTGACTACTTCTACATTGGGATTATCCAGAATATCAAAGAGGTTTTCAAACTGAATTGCATTGATAATTGGGGATTCTTCGGTTGTTTCAGTTGACATCGTGGTCTCTGATGTAGTAATTTTTGTAGGAACCTCAGGTGTAACGTCTTTGGTATTTCCGCAACTTGTGAGCATTGTAGCCATGGCAATTGCGGTGAGAACTATCGCCAGATTTATTCTACTCTTCATGGAAAGTGTCTCCTTTTCCAATTTTCTAGTTTCCCATATTCAAAGTATAACATTAGTTATGGGGTGTTGCAATATGGCTAATGTATCTTTTTGCAAATACCAAAGAAGAACTCCCACTCACCGAAGCAAATGGGAGTCTGTAATTCAGTTTTGCTTAATCAACCCTTACAACATCTAACGTATGATAGCGTCCTCTTTCTTTGATATAGCTTTTATATTCTGGACTCATTAGAATTGTGGTCGGCAATCGCACACTTGGGTTTTCGAAATAGTCTTCGCCATTGTTTTCCCATATTGTTTTTGTATAAAAGGTATACAAATTTTTTGTTTCTGGACAGAATGCGATATCCAATTCTACAGCAATAAGTCCTTTAGAGTTCTCCCCAACAAACCAGTTGTAATTATCAATTTGGTAGTTGTCTACGGACCAATCAAGTTTTTCGGCATCTTCTGGAATCACCAAGTTTGTTCTGTTTTCTAATTTTTCAGCTTTTTCTGCACGGAAATTCCATACAATATTGTCTAAATCCACCTCAAATTGACCAACAACAATACCATCGACCATTCCAATATGGACTGTTTCTTTTTTCGTGTTAAGGAATGGGTCAATATCAACAAATCCATTGTTATCTAATACGTCATAGATTTCAGTCAATTTCGTAACTTTGACTTGCTCCACATTTTCATTTTTAAGAATATTAAATTCATTCGCAAACTTTATTTTGGGAATCGTTGGTTCTGTGGTCTCTGTTGCTGTTGTTTCAGTCGGCATTGTGGTTTCCGGTGTCGTAACTTCTGTAGAAACCTCAGTTGCAACATCTTGGGTATTACCACAACCCGTGAGCATTGAAGACATCACAGCCACCAAAATAACTGCCGCCGTAAGTTCTCTGTTCTTCATTGAGTTCCTCTCTCTTTCAAATAATGAAAATTGTATCAGTGCAAAATACAGCTAAACCATATGCCGTATATTAAACATTATTATATCATATGAAATGTCGTTTGTGTAGAGCAGTTCCGTTTTCCAGTTCACAGAAAAGTTTGTCATAGAAAAATCAACCCATTTTCAGCTCCCTCTTATACTTGTAGTAGGTCATCACCGACACCCCAGCCAGCTGCATCACCTCTTTGTCTGAGGATGTGCCACAAAAATCCTTGCTGCACCGCATAATAATTTCCTTCGCCTTGTCTGCTTTTTTAATATGCAGCTTGGCTCGTCAATCAATTATCGCTGCATCATCGGCGCAACCACAAATTTCATTTGTTATGTAAACCTCTGGGCGTAGAAAAAGCACACCAGCGGGGAACTGGTGCGCTTTGACGGGGGTAGCTGAATTACAATGGGGGAGTGAAATCCATAGTATAGCCAACCGCAATCCGTTTCGGTTTCTCTACATTTAGTAATAAACAGCGGTGATATTGAAGGAGTTAATTTTTCCCTCAAAGACACTGGCCTGGGTCGCTTCAAGAGGGAATTTTTCAGGGTGTTCCTTCAGCATTGCCAGCATTTCAACGCCTGTCAGGTCTTGGAAATCAATCATACCCGTTTCCTCATTGTAATTTGAAGAATCGGTGAAGAAAATATTTTCGTCCAGCTTAACTTCCATAGTCGCAATGACCTTAAAATTGTTCCCTTCAAAGTCGGTTAAGACATAGTCTCCATAGGTATAGGGAACGAAGCCGTTTTCATCGGGTTCTGCATCGAAATCATACACAGGTGTCGGCAACAGCTGCAAAGAATTGTCGTTATTCAACTCGATAGTCGGAATAAAAACATCCACATTATCAACGGGCATAATATTGATGTTCGTAATTTCAATTTCCTTGCCGTTGGTAACAATTTTATCGCCAACCTGCAGCTGGTCAACATCGGAGGCTCTGTATGTCTCCATACCGTACAGGTCAACACTGACAGTATCATCAGAAATCAGGGTGATGCCAGCACGATAAGATTCATCAGCGAGCGCAGGCAGATAAGGACGGAGGACACCGTCATAGGGGGCTTCGGTGGGAACCTCGGTTGTCTCGGGTACGGTAGTTTCCTCAACAGGAGCCTCGGTAGTAGGAACCTCCATAACAGGGGCCTGCGTGGCAGTGGTGGCAGCAGGGGCCTTTTCCCCGCAAGCAACCAGAGACATAACCATCATCATTGCCACCAGGAAAGTCACTGTTTTCTTCATATACATTTCTATCTCCTTTCGATTTCTCTCATAAGCCGTGGAGAGAACAGAGCTTATTATACAAAATATTTATTGGCTGGTCAACGCCGTAATTGCGCATCTCAGAGAAAAAGAAAGTACAATTATCCATCAATAGCGAAGAAAGCCAGGCTCATTTTGTGGGTCTGGCTTTTATATCCGTTTTATTTCCCCTTTTATATATATAATAAAGCCAAGCCGCCCAGATTTTGGTGCTCGACTTTCTTTTTTTAGTTCCTATAATAGAACATATATTCGTATATAAAAGCAACAGGGGGGATAACATGGATGGCACATACCCAGAGACATACTTTTGCATCGACCAGAAGAGCTTTTATGCCTCCGTGGAGTGTGTAGAACGGCAGCTAGACCCCATGACAGCTTTGTTGGTTGTAGCGGATGCAGAACGCTCCAAGAATACCATCTGTCTGGCTGTCAGTGTGGGATGCAAAAAGAAGGGTATTAAAAACCGCTGCCGTCTGGGGGATATCCCTCCCAACATGAATGTGATTGTTGCCCCACCTCGGATGCAGCTTTACATTGACTGCGCTGCGGAAATCCACGGAATTTTTCTGAAATACTTTGCCCCAGAGGATATTTACACCTATTCCATAGGAAAATGTGGAGAAATGTTTGGAGTCATTCAAGAAAGTTGCAGAGCCTTTTCTTGACCCTATCCTTTTCCCGTTGGAATCTCGAAGAGAAAAATACGGGGATTTCCCGCCCGTTTCTTTGAGTTGAAACGATAATATGATGGGGGAAAATTGGGGTTTGCCCAGAGAAAAATGGATATCCTTTCTGGGTCTGCTCTTGTCCCGAAGGGGAGGAAAGCAGGGGCTACTGAGTGATTTGCAAGGACAAAATAAGAAGAAAAAAAGACCTTATGCAGCACACCGAAATGTACTGCACAAGGTCTTAAATTCTTAGATTTTCTTGGGAGGTCTCAGGATGCGAGAAGTTGCCTTTTGGGGGCCGTTAGAGGATGTGTGAGATTCCCAATTACAGAAAATCACTTAATTCCTGCCATCCTTGATCGCGGCCTGCGCGGCGGCCAGGCGGGCGATGGGTACCCGGAAGGGGCTGCAGGAGACGTAGTCCAGGCCGATCTTGTGGCAGAACTCCACGCTCATGGGATCGCCGCCGTGCTCGCCGCAGATACCGGCGTGCAGGTTGGGACGAACCTTGCGGCCCTTCTCCACGGCCATCTCCATCAGCATGCCAACACCGGTCTGATCCAGCTTGGCGAAGGGATCGTTCTCGAAGATCTTGGCGTCGTAGTAGGCCTCCAGGAACTTGCCCGCGTCGTCACGGCTGAAGCCGAAGGTCATCTGGGTCAAATCGTTGGTGCCGAAGCAGAAGAACTCGGCTTCCTTGGCCATCTCGTCGGCCACCAGGCAGGCCCGGGGGATCTCGATCATGGTGCCAACCTCGTAGTGCAGCTCCATACCGGCGGCGGCGATCTCCGCGTCAGCGGCCTTCACCACCACGTCCTTAACGTACTTCAGCTCCTTCATGTCGCCGGTCAAGGGGATCATGATCTCGGGAACCAGGTTCCAGTCGGGATGACGGCCCTTGACCGCCAGGGCAGCCCGGATGACAGCCTTGGTCTGCATGGCGGCGATTTCGGGATAGGTAACCGCCAGACGGCAGCCACGGTGGCCCATCATGGGGTTGAACTCATGCAGGGAGGCGATGATGTCCTTGATCTGCTGGACGGTCTTGCCCTGCGTCTCAGCCAGAGCGGCGATCTCCTCCTCGGTGTTGGGCACGAACTCATGCAGCGGGGGATCCAGGAACCGGATGGTCACGGGGTAGGACTCCATGGCCTCGTACAATGCCTCAAAGTCCGCCTGCTGCATGGGCAGGATCTTAGCCAGGGCGGCCTCCCGCTCCTCCACGGTGTCGGAGCAGATCATCTCCCGGAAGGAGGCGATACGGCCTTCCTCGAAGAACATGTGCTCGGTACGGCACAGGCCGATGCCCTCGGCGCCCAGGGAGCGGGCCTTGATGGCGTCCCGGGGGGTGTCGGCATTGGTGCGGACCTGCAGGCGGCGATACTTGTCGGCCCAGGCCATGATGCGGCCGAATTCGCCGGCGATTTCCGCGTCCACCGTGGGGATCTGGCCGTCGTAGATGCAGCCGGTGGAGCCGTCCAGGGACAGGTAGTCGCCCTCGTGGTAGGTCTTGCCCGCCAGGGTGAACTTCTTATTCTCCTCGTCCATGGCAATCTCGGTGCAGCCGGAAACACAGCAGCGGCCCATGCCACGGGCGACAACCGCGGCGTGAGAGGTCATGCCGCCGCGAACGGTCAGGATGCCCTGGGCGGACATCATGCCCTCGATATCCTCGGGAGAGGTCTCCAGACGAACCAGAACCACCTTCTCGCCCCGGTCAGCCCAGGCCTTGGCATCCTCGGCGGTGAAGACGATCTTACCGCAGGCGGCTCCGGGAGAAGCGGCCAGGGCACGGCCCACGGGCTGGGCAGCCTTCAGCGCCTTGGCGTCAAACTGGGGATGCAGCAGCGTGTCCAGGGTCCGGGGCTCGATCATGGCCACGGCCTGCTTTTCGTCGATCATACCCTCGTCCACCAGGTCGCAGGCGATCTTCAGCGCGGCCTTGGCGGTACGCTTGCCGTTACGGGTCTGGAGCATATACAACTTGCCGGCCTCCACGGTGAACTCCATGTCCTGCATGTCGTGGTAGTGGCTTTCCAGGATCTGGCAGACATTGGTAAACTGGGCAAAGGCCTCGGGGAATTTCTCCGCCATTTCGGAGATGGGCATGGGAGTCCGGACACCGGCCACCACGTCCTCGCCCTGGGCGTTGGTCAGGAACTCACCAAACAGCTTCTTCTCGCCGGTGGCGGGGTTCCGGGTAAAGGCAACGCCGGTGCCGCAGTCGTCGCCCATGTTGCCGAAGGCCATGGACTGAACGTTGACGGCAGTGCCCCAGGAATAGGGGATGTCGTTGTCCCGGCGGTACACGTTGGCCCGGGGGTTATCCCAGGAACGGAACACGGCCTTGATGGCGCCCATCAGCTGCTCCACAGGATCGGAGGGGAAGTCCTCGCCCAGCTTGGCCCGGTACTCGGCCTTGAACTGCATGGCCAGCTCCTTCAGGTCCTCGGCGGTCAGCTCCACGTCCTGGGTGACACCCTTCTTCTCCTTCATCTGGTCAATCAGAGCCTCGAAGTACTTCTTGCCCACTTCCATAACCACATCGGAGTACATCTGGATGAACCGGCGGTAGCAGTCCCAGGCCCAGCGGGGGTTGC
>CAYYGF010000056.1:0-11293 GCA_964471315.1 uncultured Oscillospiraceae bacterium
TCACGTTGTTCTTGAACTCCACACCCAGGGGGCCGTAGTCCCAGGCGTTGGCCAGACCTCCGTAAATCTCGGAGCCGGCGTAGACATAGCCCCGGTTTTTACAGAGGTTCACGATCATGTCCAAAGTCTTTTCGCTGTTTTTCATTGTATTTCCTCCAAATTGTTTGGGTTTTTCCGCTGAGAGAATTTATTATACAGAGATTTCCTCTGCAAATCAAGAGGGCAACAGAGATTTTGCGGCGGCCCGGCTCAAACCTCCGTATACCGGAAACGTTCGCCCAAATCGGCAATCATTTTCTCATACACCAGATTGCTCAGCTCCACGGTGGTCATACCCTGGTAGGCTTCCGGCGGTATGACCTCCACCAGGTGCAGCTCCACATCGGTGTGGCGAAAATGCACCAAGTTCTTGAAGATATCCCGGGTATTCTGGATGGTGCAGACCACAATGGGCACCTGGGTTTTCTGGGCGATTTTGAAGGCGCCGGAGCGGAAGTGGTGAAGCTTGCCATCCTTGCTGGTATACCCCTCCGGGAAGACGCCGATGGAAACCTTGTCCTCCTGGATCAGCTGGACGCACTTGAGAATGACCTTCAGCGCCTGGCGGTTGTTTTCCCGATCCAGAGGCTGGCAGAGAATTTTGTGCATGAACTTATTGATGATGGGCAGGCGATAGTTTTCTTGCTTGGTGATGAAGGCAAGCTGGCTTTTTCGGAAGCAGTGGAGCAAAATACCGGGGTCGGCCACAAACAGGTGGTTGCACACCAGCAGAAAGCGTCCGGTTTTCGGCGTTTTTTCCAGACCCTCGGTGTGCAGCCGCACCCGAACCAGAGAAATGAGGGCCTCAATGTAGACATTCATCACCGCCCGGTAGAATTTGCTGTCGTTTTCTGCCTGGGGCTTTTCCAAATCCACCAGGGCACAGACGATGCACAAAAAGGCCAGCGCGACCAGGAACAAAACAAGATACACACCAACAAACAGCGCGGGCAGCACCCACAGCGGCCCGCCAGCGCAAGCAAAGAGAACTGCCGCAAGCAGCAAGGAAAGCCCGGTAATGGCCCGAAACAGCATAGATTTCCTCCAAATTGAAAATATAAGTGTATTATACTCCCATTTTTCCACCAAAACAAGGCGAAATAGTGACCAAAGAGTTTTTTCACAAAGGGCTGGAAATTGGGACAATCAACTGGTATAATAAAGAACAAACACCAGATCAAAGAAAACGGGGGAAGACGAGCGTGGCGCTCCGTTTTTGTCCTCCGGGAGGAATGTGTATGAAACGTTTGAAGGAGCAAATTGCCCTGTGGGCGGCTGTTTGGATCGGCGGCGTCAGTGCCATGCTGCGCAAACGGCTGTATTGGTCGGTGGACGAGCGGCTGCTGCTGGTTCCGGGACAGCCGGAACAGATCGCGCTGCTGGTCATTACCGCCGGGATGGTGTTGTTCCTGCTTTTACAGGTGTACCGGCAGAAGGGTACTGGAAAATTTGGGGACAATTTTACCTGCCCCGGGCCGGAGGCAATCGGCCATTTCCTGCTGGCGGCGGGAATCCTGGCCACAGCTGTGACCAGGGCACCGAAAATGGGGGGCGTCCTGGGGCTGCTGTGGCAGCTGCTGGGATATCTGACGCCGGTGTGTCTGACGGCCGCGGGCATCGCCCGGCTGCGGAAACAACGGCCGCATTTTCTGCTGCATATGGTTGTTTGCCTGTATTTTGTGTTCCATGTGGTGAACCAGTTCCGCGCCTGGAGCGGTACCCCCCAGATGATGGATTATCTGTTTGCCCTGTTTGGCAGCATCGGGCTGATTTTGTTTGCCTATTACCAGACGGCCTTTGACATCGATACCGGGAAACGGCGGCCCATGCTATACTGGGGGTATCTGGGGATCTTCCTGTGCCTGGTGGAATTGGCGCGATCGGAATTCCCCCTGGTGTATATGGGAGGGGTATTCTGGTTGACCGGCTGCTTGGCCAGTTTGACCCACGGAGCTGCTCTGGAGGCGGAAGGAGAGCGCCATGATCCTGCCTGAGTACGTTCGGGCGTGCCTGGACGCGCTGGAAAATGCCGGATTTGCCGCCTACGCCGTGGGGGGCTGCGTCCGGGATGCTTGCCTGGGGCTGATACCCCAGGACTATGACCTGTGCACCGTCGCCCTGCCGGAGCAAACGGAGGCGGTGTTTGCCGGACGGAAATTGGTGCTGGCGGGAAAGAAGCACGGAACCGTGGGGGTAGTCACGGACTGCGGTGTGGTGGAGATCACCACCTTCCGCACCGAGGGGGCCTACCGGGACAACCGGCACCCGGACTGGGTGGCCTTTGTTCCGGCGATCGAACAGGATCTGGCACGGCGGGATTTTACCGTGAATGCCATGGCCTATTCTCCCAACCGGGGCTTTGCCGATCCCTTTGGGGGACGGGAGGACTTGAAAAAACGCCTGCTGCGGGCGGTGGGGGATCCGGCCCGGCGCTTTCGGGAGGATTCCCTGCGGATTTTGCGGGGGGCACGGTTTGCGGCGAAGTACGGTCTGACGGTAGAGAAGGCTACCTGGGAGGCCATGGTCGCCCAGTCGCCTTTGATGGACAATCTGGCCCGGGAACGGGTATTTGAAGAATTATGCAAACTCCTGCCGCTGTTGACGGTGGAGACGATGGACTTGTTTGCCCCCATTCTGGCGGCGGTGATTCCGGAGCTGGCGCCCATGATCGGCTTCGACCAGCACAGTCCCCACCATGCCTATGACCTGTATACCCATGTGGCCCATGTGGTGGCGGCGGTGCCAAAGGATTTGACTCTGCGCTGGGCGGCGCTGCTTCACGATATCGGCAAGGTGCCCACCTTCACCCGGGACGCCACCGGCCGGGGGCATTTTTACGGCCACGCGCCCAAGGGCGCGGAGATGGCGGAGACGATTCTGCGCCGGTTGAAGGCACCCGCAGCCCTCCGGGAACGGGTGGTGCTGCTGATCGGGAAGCATATGACCCGGCTGGAGCCGGACAAAAAGCTCCTGCGCCGCCAGCTGGGCCGCCTGGGCTGGGAAACGGTGGAGCAGCTTCTGTGGCTGCAAGAGGCGGATATGGGCAGCAAGGGCACGGGAAATCCAGGGGAAATGTCGCTTTTTCCCCAGATTCGCGGGCTTCTGGAAGAAATCCGGGCGGAAAATGCCTGCTTGACTCTGAAAGACCTGGCGGTTAACGGCTATGACCTACAGGCCCTGGGCCTAACCGGCAGGGCCATCGGCCAGTGCTTGAACATCCTGCTGGAAAAGGTATTGGAGGAAGAACTGCCCAACGAACGGGAAGCGCTGCTGGCGTTTGTGAAAACATGGAATTCGGGAGGTAGAAAATGAAAACCATTGCCATTGTCACCGGAGCCAGCTCCGGTATGGGACGGGAATTTGCGCTTCAGCTGTCCCAATATGTCCAGGTGGAGGAAATCTGGGCCATCGCCCGCCGGGCCGAGGCCCTGGAGGCCCTAAAGGCCGAAGTGACGGTTCCCGTTCGGCCCATCTGCCTGGATTTGCTGGACAGCAAAAGCTTTGAGACGCTGGAGAAGATGCTCTCCTCGGAAAAGCCCAATGTGGCCCTGCTGGTAAACGCCGCGGGCTTCGGCAAATTCGGAGCCTACCACAAGGTATCCGTCCAGGACGACTGCCGGATGATCGACTTAAATTGCAAGGCCCTGCTGGTGATGACCCGGATGGTCATTCCCTACATGCAGCCCGGCGGACATATCCTGGAGCTGGACAGCCTGTCCGCCTTCCAGCCCGTGCCCTACATCACCACCTACGGCGCCACCAAGGCCTTCGTTCTTAGCTACAGCCGGGCCATGAACCGGGAGCTGAAGGACAAGGGGATTCGCGTCATGGCTATGAACCCCGGCTGGGTGAAAACGGAATTTTTTAACCATGCCTTCCAGACCAACGGCGATGGGGAGGTACGATATTTTGACCGGCTGTACGAGGCCAAAGATGTGGTGGCTGTGGGACTGAAGGATCTGTACCGCAGCAAAAAGGACTACTCCGTTCCCGGGCTGCCTGTGAAAATGCAGGTGTTCCTGGTGAAGCTGGTTCCCCACAGAATTGTCATGCATATTTGGCTGAACCAGCAGAAAAAAGCGAAAAATAACGAAGGATTGACAACCAAATGAAACATAGACTGATTTCCCTGCTGCTCCTGCTGGCGCTGGTGCTGAGCGGCTGCGGATATTGGTTAGCCCCGGCTGCGGGGGAGAATCTGAGCATCCACTTCCTGGACGTGGGCCAGGCGGACTGCGCCCTGCTGGAATGCGGCGGGGAATTCCTGCTCATCGACGGCGGCAACCGGGATGACAGCCAGCTGGTGGTGTCCTATCTGGAACAGCAGGGAGTGGAGGAGCTGAAGGCGGTGATCTGCACCCATGCCCATGAGGATCATGTGGGCGGCCTGCCCGCGGTGCTGGCGGTGTATCCCACCAAGGCGGTCTATGCCCCTACCAAAACCTACGCCTCCAAGGTGTTTGACGATTTCCTCTACTACACGGATCAGCAGGGGCTGGAGGTAACGCTGCCCGCGCCCGGGGATACCATTTCCCTGGGAGATGCCCAGGTAACGGTGCTTGGCCCGGTGAAGACCTATGCCGAGACCAACAACACCTCCATCGTCACCAGGGTGGATTTTGGAGCGACCTCCTTCCTGTTCACCGGGGATATGGAGACAGAAGCGGAAAACGACATGCTGGACTACTGGGAAGGCCGTCCCGGCATGCTGGACGCCCAGGTGCTGAAAGTAGGCCATCACGGCTCCAATACCTCCACCGGCTACCGCTTTTTGTATGAGGTGTCCCCGGAGTACGGCGTGATCTCCGTGGGGAAGGGCAATACCTATGGCCATCCCCATGCCGAGCCCCTGTCCCGGCTGAACCAGGCCGGGGTGGTGCTGCTGCGCACCGATGAGCTGGGAACCATCCAGGCGGTGAGCGACGGGGAGAAAGTGAGCTTCACCTGGGCCAACCAATCTGCCCAGCCGGAAGGCGCGGAGCCGGCCCAGCCGGAAAGCTATATCGGCAACCGCAATTCCAAGGTCTTCCACAGCCCCGGCTGCGCCAGTCTCCCTGCGGAGAAAAACCGGGTGGAATTCGATTCCTACAAGGCCGCGCTGGACGCGGGCTTTACCCCCTGCGGCAGCTGCCTGGGGAAATAACGGAAAACCCGCTCTGCAGAGCGGGCTTCAGACTGTTGAAAAAGCATGTCATTCCGAGCCAGTGCGCACACTGGCGTGGGAATCCCCCGGATTTTCAAACATTTTTCGTACAAAACATGCAGTTTTTCTGTGGTTTTAGGGGATTGCCATGCCAGCCTGCGGGCTGGTTCGCAATGACATCGCTATTATGGGACTTTTTTGACACGCTGAGGGCCTGCCGTTTGGCAGGCCCTTCGTTTATGCGTTTTGTGTCGTTTCTCCGGTTTTTCCGGACTTTTTCCGAATCATCTTTTTCCCAATCAGCACCGCCGCCAGCACCAGAGCCAGTCCTCCCGCTGCGGCAGGCAGAAGCCATCCGCTGTTCTTCTCCTGGATCAGCGCCAGGGCATCCTCCGTTCCTTCCAGAGGGAATACCAGATAGCTGCCATCCGTCTCGGTCTGGACTGGATGCCAGTCCCCGTCGCCGCTGCGTACCAGCAAAATCCCGTTTTTTCCGCCCTCTGTCAGACGCAGGCGGCCCTGGGTCACACCCTCCGGCTCCGTTGCGGACAAGCGCCAGCCTTGCAGCAGCGTCTGACCTTCCGCCAGCTCCGGCGGTGTGTCCAGCTCTGTCACGCTTACCTGGGCATCCTCGGTAAATTCGCCCTGGAGCAACAGCACCGGCTGGCCATTTTCCTGGGCGTCACTGGCCAGGGTAGCCAGGTGCCGGATATATCGTGCCTCGAAGGTTTGGTTAAACACCATATTGCGTAGACTCGCTTCTTCCAGCCCATTCCAACAGGCACTGTAGCCCTCTTTCTCCGGAATGGCGGGCAGATGATCGGTGCTGAGACTGCCCCCGGAGGGGACGGTGAACTGCCGCTTGCTGCCGTCGGCGAAAAGGAAGGTGATCTTCACATTGCCAAACAGCTCCGGCAGCTCCTCCAGAGCAAAGAATGCCCGCTCCTTCAGCGGCTGGGCCATGGTGTCGTAGCTGATACCGTCGATGCCGCCCAGATCCCGTTCAACCGGCAGGTAATAGTTTCCGGAAATGGGGATTTCCACATCGTCGTGGGTATTGTCCTCCGTGCCGCCCAGCACCGCGCCCAGCTTTTCCACCCCATTCAGCGCCACCATGCAGCGGCAGTCCGTGACAACGGCCGCGCTGCCCGCAATGCCGCCCACGTTGGCCTTGCCCGACAGGGTGCATTTGGCGCTGCTTTCCCGGATGAAGCCCATGCTCTGGCCGGAAATGCCGCCTACATAGTTCGCGTCCTCGCAGCTGAGGCTGCCGGTATTCTGGCTTTTCTTCACCAATCCCAGGGACTGCAGCCCCACGATTCCACCGCCGCAGCACTTTCCCACGGTGACCTCGCCATTGTTTTCGCAGCTTAGAATCACCGCCCGCAGCTGGCTTTCAAAATTTAGGGAGTTATTGCCTTGAATCTGCCAATCGTCCTCGGGATCCAGGTCGTTTTCCAAAGCCATGGCGCCGGTGATGCCGCCAACGTTCAGATCCCCCAGCACGGTGCCGTGATTGACGCATTTTTCAACCTTGCCGCTGAGATCCTCCGGGGTATCCTTGTCCGAAACGTCCTCAATGCTGCCGCCCATAGTCTGGGAGACATTGCCCAGGGTGGCACTCATGGCGCTGACCTGGCTTTGCAGGGTGTGCAGATTGTTGCTCAAGGTGCCCACCGCGCTTTGGGTGGTTTCGTTCATCCCTTGCAAAGTCTGCCCCATGCCGGACAGGCTGCTGCTGATCCCGTTCCGGGCTGCAGTAACGGTATCCGCATCCGGCAGGCTGGGGTTTTGGGGGTCGGGGAGCAGCAGGCCCACCGCATCGCTGGCATCCTGTACCTGGCCGTACAGCGTGCCCACCTGTCCGTAAATGGCGTCCCCGGTGCTCTGGACGTTGGCGGCGGTGCGGCTGACGGTGCTGCCCATGGCGGACAGCTGCTTTTGCAGAATTTGCAGCGCGTCCTCCTCATATTCCACCAGGGCGGTGGGTTCCATCTGTCCCACAATGCCGCCCACTTCCTTCCGGCCCAGAACCTGCGCCCGGTTCTCGCAGTCCAGAATATAGCCGCTCTGGGTGCCCGCGATGCCGCCGATGTTATAGCCCATATGCTGATAGCCCACCGCCCCCAGGTTGAGGCATTGCCGGATGACACCGCTGCTGTTGCCCGCGATGCCGCCGATATCCGTGGCGGTGTTCGCCGCCTCGGAGTTCATCATGCTCTCCAGGGTAATATCCGACAAGGACACGGTATTTTCCTGGGCGGTGGTATTGACCTCCGCCCGGTTGGTACAGCTGCGAATCACGCCGTTGTTCTTTCCTGCAAGACCGCCCACAAAATGGCTGCCGTGGATCGTCCCTTCCGTGCAGCAGTTTTCCAGAATGCCGCCGACGGTATTGATGCCCACCAGGCCGCCCACGTTGTCACCGCCGGAGATTTCCCCCACGAAGGTGCAGCCGGAAATGGTACCGGCATTGCTGCCCGCGATGCCGCCCACCTGGGCACGGCTGCCCTTGGGAGCCACCCGGCCCTGGACGTTCAGATTCCGCACCTGAGCGGTGTCCGTCAGATACCGGAACAGCCCCTGGGTCGAGCCTTCCGCCGTAATGGCCAGCCCGAAAATGGTATGTCCCTTTCCATCAAAGGTGCCGCTGAAGCTGGGGATACCGTCAAACGCCACACCCGTTAGATCCAGATCCGCCGTCAGCGTCACTTCCATATTCCGGCTGTAGCTGTCCAGGCGGCAGCTTTCCGCGAAGGACAGGAATTTTTTCACCGTGGAGATGGTTACTGTTTCTACCTCCGCCGTCTCCGCCGCCAGCGCGGGCAGCGCCATGCTCAGCAGCAGAATGAAGCACACAATCCCGCTCAGCAATCGTTTACGCATGGTCTACTCCTCCTTCTTCCTGGGATTCCGGCGTTATCTGGCCCCCGGTGGCCAAGGAAGCATCCAGCTGGCCGTGGAGGATGCCGTCAAAATCCGCATCCACCACGCCGGAGATATAGCCCCGGACGTGCCCCTTGACCCGGACGGTGCCGTTGGTGCTTCTGGCCCGGGGCTCCATGGTTTTCAGCTTGAAGCTGGTGCGGTTGATAATGGAGTCGCCCAGCACCAGGAACGCGGGCAGCACAAACAGCACCAGGAAAATGGAGATAATGGTGCCCCGGCCCAGGCATAAGCCCATGGTGGACACCACCGGCTGGGCGGACAGATTGCCGATCAGCAGTCCGGAGGAGGCCATAATGGTGCCGGAGGTAAACACCGTGGGGAAGGCGGCGTTCAGCGCCTGGACGATGGCCTCCTTATGGGGCATACAGGTTTTCAGCTCCTGGTAATGGCTGGAAATGACGATGGCATAGTCAATATTCGCGCCCATCTGAATGGCCTGGACGATGAGATAGCCCAGGAAGTACAGCGGCTGTCCCATTAGTGTGGGGAAAGAGAAGTTGATCCAGATACTGCCCAAAATCACCGCGATGAGCAGCACCGGCAGTCCCGCCGACTGGAAAGTAAACAGCAGCACCACAATGACGAAGAAGGACGACAGCACCGAAATCAGCAGATTGTCCCGGCCGAAGGAGGCAGACAGATCCCGGGAGCTGGTGGAGTTGCCCACCACATAGTAATCCCCGTCATAATACTTGCCCAGGATCTGCCGCATCTGGCTTAAGAAAGCGAAGGTTTCCTCGCTTTCCTCCGGCAGGTTTAGGTAGACCACCATCCGGCTGTAAGTATCGTTCTGAAGCTGGGCCTGGGCGCTGTCCAGCTGGGCAAACAGGTCGTCAATGGATTGCTGGTCATCGCTGGACAGATGGATGTTGTGATCCTGAAGCTGATTTTTTAAGAACAGCAGCATGTCAAACAGCGGCACCTCGTAGTCCTCCACGCCGCTGAGAATCGCCCCGTACTGATCCTCCTCCGCCGCGTAGGCGCTGTAAAGCAGCTGCATCACCTCATAGTCCATTCCCACCACCTCGGAAAGCTCCCGGGGATTCAGCGCATCGGTGAGCTTGTAGCCGTCCATGGCCTCAATGCCGGCAAGGCCCAGGGTGGACTTCACCTCGGGGCACGCCTGCAAATCCTGGAGCACCTGGCTTTCCGCTTCATAGTCGCCGCTGGGAAGCACCAGAGCCACCATGTTGCTGGTGCCGAAGGTGTCCTTGATCTTAAAATAGGCGTTCTGCCGTTCGGACATTTTGGCGGTTTTCAGGTCGTTGTAGCTATAGGCGAAGGGGCACTGGCTGCTCAGCCAGAAGGCCCCCACCAGCACCAGAATAAACAGGGGCGGCACCACCCGCCGGGTTTTGACGGCAAATTTACCCACGAAGGTGATGTTGGGCAGCAGCTTCTTATGCCGGGTACGGTCGATTAAGGGACAGAACAGCACCAGCAGTCCCGGCATCAGCGTAAACACCGACAGCAGACTCAGCAGGATGGCCTTAATCAGCACAACGGCCATATCCATGCCAACCCGGAACTCCATAAAGCCCAGGGCCGCCAGACCGCTGACCGTGGTCAGCGAGGAGGCGCTGATCTCCGGGATGGCCTTGCTCAGAGCGGCAATGGCCGCCTCCCGGGCATCCAGCGTCTCGTGCTCATCGGAAAACCGGTGGCACAGAATGATGGCATAGTCAATGGCCAGGGCCAGCTGGAGCACCACGGCGATGGAGTCGGAAATAAAGCTGATCTTGCCGCACAGAAAATTGGTGCCCATGTTCATCAGCGCCGCCGCGCCGAAGGTGATCAGCAGCACCGGCACCTCCATATACGCCCGGGAGGTCAGCACCAGCACCACCACAATGATGACCACCGACACCAGCAGGATGGTATTCATTTCCTCCTGCAGTGTGGCGTTTTCGTCATAGCCAACCAACGTATCCACATACACATCATACCCGCTCAAGGCCTGGCGAATATCCTCCATGGCGTCCAAAGTGATCTGGTCATTGGTCTCGCCCTTGAAGCTGACGTCATACAGGGCGGAAGTATCTTTATAATGGTCAGAAGTATCGTCAAATGTGACCATGTCCACACCGTCGATATCCTCCATCACCGTTTGCAGCTGCTGGGCTGTCTCATAGGTGATGTTGGATACCATCACCCGGGCGGAGCCGTAGGTGACGAAGTTGGCGTTCATGGCGTCAATGCCCTGCCGGGTTTCCGTGTCCTCGGGCAGGTATTTCGTCACGTCGTTCTCCACCTCCACCCAATTCATGGAGAAAATGCAGAACACAAACGCGAACACATACAGCAGAAAAAACAGATTCCGCTTGTCCACAATGAAAGTGGCGAGCTTTACAAAAAAGCCACCGGACTTCTCCTCTTTCATAGATGCCTCCCCAAATTAAAATTGGTCATATTCTCAAAATCGAACAGGTATTGATTTTTGCAAGCAGAATCATTATAATGAAATCCAGCACCCAGGGCAAGGGTCAAATTGTAAAGAAATTATCAATTTTGTACAGTTTTCTCAATTTTGTCTGATTTTTGGAGGCCACAATGGCAAGAGCCGAATACCGCAGCGCCATCCGTTCCCGCAAGCTGATTAACGCCGCCCTGGCGGATCTGCTCCAGGAAAAGCCCCTGGACAAGATCACCGTCACCGACGTGGTGAACCGGGCCCAGATCAACCGGGGCACCTTTTACGCCCACTACGCGGACATCCCCGATGTGATCCAGCACTTGATCCAGAACACCTTTTCCGGTATCCAGGATGCCCTGTCCGATCCCTGCCCCGCCCCGACACAGATTCCCCGGGTGCTGCTGGTGCGGCTGCAAAGTATTTTGGAAGAGGATCTGGATCTGTACCGCAAAATCATGAATTCCAGCACCTTTACCCTAATGCAGGAGCAGCTTATCAAAACCGTGCTGGATTACCTGTCCCCCCGGGAAGCAGAATTCGGCTTTGAAAGCCACGAGCAGTATATGCTGACCATGCGTTTCTGCGCCGGGGGATTGTCCAACCTCTACCGGGATTGGTTCGCCGGGGAGCTGTCCATTTCTCTGGACGAGCTGACCGTCCAGGCGGAAAACCTGCTTTACAGCGTGATGGCAAACAGAATGGCAAAATGAAATACGCCCCGGAAAGCAAAGCTTTCCGGGGCGTCTTAC
>CAYYGF010000057.1:0-10999 GCA_964471315.1 uncultured Oscillospiraceae bacterium
GCATAGGCTGTCAGCGGGAGCATTCCATGCTCCCGCTGACAGGATTTGTCTGATTATGCCGCTGGCAGGATATTCGCCTGCTCCCGGGAAAGACCGTTCTGCGTCAGATAGTTCCGGCATTTTTCCAGTCCCGGGCCGACGATTCCCATGGTACGCTGATAGGATTCCAGCAGACTTTCATACACCGTCTCCTTTACCCCGAACCGAGCCATCCACTGTGCCTGACTGTCCTGCTCCAGAGGCAGAATGTTATATTCCACCTTACCGTTCTGGTTGACGAACTTGTTCACCCAAGTGGGGATCACCGATGTGTCTGCCACCCGAACGGTACCGTTGGAATCCTTCTGGAAGGTGACGGTGAACAGCGCGCCGTCCTCGGTATAGCCCTCCGGCCTGGACGCCATTTCCTCCCGCCGCTGGTTGGAGACCGCGTTGCCCAGGGAGTAGATACACACCGCTGTGTGCTCCGGGTCTACCGTACTGGTGAGAAGATCCATGGGCTCCACCACGTGGGGATGGCCCCCGATGATCACATCCACACCCAAATCACACAGCTTCTGGGCAATGGATCGTTGGGTGGCATCTGCGGTGATTTCGTATTCCGTTCCCCAGTGGATGTACACAATGGTGGCCTCTGCCCCATCGGCACGCATATTGCTTAAGTGGGTTTGAACCTCCGAATAAAGCTTGTCCAGCTTATCTGTGGTGAAATAGTTGACCACACCGGTTTCGGCTACGATGGTCCGGGTTTTGAAGTTCAGATTGGGCGACCCGTCGCGTTCCAGGCCGGCGGCATAGGTATAGCAAAGCATTCCGATTCGGATGCCGTTGATATCCGCCACCGTGTACTTTTTTTCGCTGTCGCTCAGCTGGGTACCCAATGTAGCCAGGCCCCGGCCGCGAACCTGCTCCAAGGTGCGCTTCAGCCCCTCGGTGGTGGTGTCGGCACAGTGGTTATTGGCGGTGAGCAGCATGTCGAAGCCCGCGCTTGCCAGCGCATCCGCCAATGCGTCGGGACAGTTGAAGTAGGGGTTTCCCTGATAGGGATAGCCATCACCGCCGAAGGTGGTTTCCAGGTTGGCCACCGCATAATCCGCTCCGGAAATAGTATCCTTCACATACCGGAAAATAGAGCTAAAATCATAGTTTCCTTCGCCAAGGTTGCAGGCGCTGGGATACTTGGGATCCGCAGTGAACAGGTACTTGTGCATCAGCATGTCACCCATGGAGGCAATGGTCGCCTGGGCTGTGATGGTCGGTGCCGGTTCTGTCTGCTCCGTTGCCGCCGTTGTCCCATCCTTTTCGGGAGAATTGGGTGTATCCTTCTTCTTTCCGCACATAGTCAGCGCCAGTGCCACGATCAGAATCAAAACTGCTACGGGAATCAGCAGCGCCAACGGCTGCACACGGCGGCGTCTTTTTCGTCTGCGGCGTCTGGGGGGCTGACCTGCCCCCGCTCCATTGCGTGGGGCCTCAAATTTTCCTGCCATTTGATAACTCCTCATCCATACCCTTTCTTTGGGCGTATTTTCCGATTTGTTACCATTTTACCATAGAATGTGACAAAAGTAAACCGGGGATATCTTAAGATTTTATTATGTGGGCAGGCGGCAAGGCGCCGCTGACAATGCGTGGCGGGCACGGCCCGCTGCGAATGCGTGCACGGTGCAGAGGGTATCGTTACTTCCCAATTGCATTATAGTATGATTGCCACAGGCAATCATACTATAATGCCAATTCCCTGCGGGCGCACCGCCCGCTCGGTTTCGTTACTGTGGAAAATAGAATTTATCCCAAAGCCTCCCTTGGCGCCGTAAGCGCCAGTGCCGCAAACTACAATTTCGTACAGTAGCGGTACCCAATATAGCGTCCGCTCCATGAAAATGGAGCCGGTGTTTCCACCGGCCCCGTAAATGTTACTCGAAATCTGTCAAGATCTTCACCAGCATCCTCACGCACAGCTCCATATCCTCCACTGGGATATACTCAAAGCGTCCGTGATAGTTTTCGCCGCCGGTACACAGGTTGGGACAGGGCAGGCCCTCGTAGGAAAGCCGGGCGCCGTCTGTACCGCCCCGGATGGGGACAGCCACAGGGCGCATGCCCACCGCTTTCATAGCCGCCATGGCCCGGTCTACCACATACATCACCGGCTCGATGCACTGCTTCATATTGAAGTAGCTGTCCTTCACCGTCAGCTCCAGGGTACCTTCCCCGTATTTGCGGTTGATAAAGTCTGCGGCGGCGGCCATCACAGCCTTCTTCTGTTGGAATTTCTCCAGGTCGTGATCCCGGATGATATAGTGCAGTTCCGTCCGCTCCACCTCACCTTGAATACTCATCAAGTGGAAGAAGCCCTCATACCCTTGGGTGAACTCCGGCCGCTGCTGCACCGGAAGCAGGCTCTGGAATTCCATGGCAATATACTGGGAGTTCACCATTTTGTCCTTGGCGGAGCCGGGATGGATATTCAAGCCATGCACCACCACCCGGGCGCCGGCGGCATTGAAGTTTTCGTACTCGATTTCTCCCACTGTTCCGCCGTCGGCGGTATAGGCATAATCCGCGCCGAAGCCCTGGACATCAAAATGATCCGCCCCGCTGCCGATCTCCTCGTCGGGGGTAAAGCCGATCTTCAAGGTGGCGTGCCTGCCGCCCTGGTTGAGCAAGATTTCAGCGGCGGCCATGATCTCCGCTACCCCCGCCTTGTCGTCGGCCCCCAGCAAGGTAGTGCCGTCCGTGACGATCAAGTGCTTACCGTGGTGGTTTTTCAGGGACGGATAATCCTTTTCCCGGAGGAAAATCCCCTTTTCCTCATTTAGGCACACATCCGCGCCGGTGTACTCCACAATCTTCGCCCGGATATCCGCGCCGGAAGCGTCGGGAGAGGTGTCCATGTGGGCAATGAGGCCAATGGTGGGAAGGCTGGGATCTCCGGGAACCGTGCCGTAAACATACCCGAATTCATCCATCCGGGCGTCTTGAATGCCCATTTCCTTCATTTCCTCCACCAGGGCAGCGGCCAGCAGCTTCTGCTTGGCGGTGGAGGGACAGGTGGTGGAATTCTCATCGGACTGGGTATCAAAGGAAACATAGCGCAGGAAACGCTCAGTTACCGTTTTCATGGGAATCATCCTTTCTTTTTCGTTTTTCTAAATACAAACCGATCAAAAAACAACCGACGGCAGGAACGCCAAAGCACATAGCATTGACCAATACCGTCACGGAAAACGGCGCGGACTGGAGAACCTCGGAATACCGAAACCACTCCATCAGCAGATGGACACAGCAGCCCAACTGCAAGACGCCCGACGCCAGGAACCATTTGTTCCAGGGTTTCTTTTTCATGAAGAGCCGCCTTTCCTAAAAAAGAGCCGCCGCTTTCCGCGGCGGCTCTGTACGTGCAGCAGGATTACTTTGCGGCGTTGACCAGCTCGGCGGTATCCTGCGCGATCATCAGTTCCTCGTTGGTGGGGATGACCCAGACGGTTACCTTGGAGTCGTCGGCGGAGATGATGGCCTCCTTGCCGCGGGTATTGTTCTTTTCGGGATCCAGCTTCACGCCCAGGAATTCCAGACCGGAGCAGATCCGGGCCCGCATGGAGGCGGAGTTCTCGCCCACGCCGGCGGTGAACACCAGGCAGTCCAGTCCGCCCAGAGCGGCGGCGTAGGAGCCGATATACTTGCGAACCTCGTAGGCGAACTTGTCCAGCGCCAGCTGGCAATCGGCATTACCCTTCTCGGCCTCGCCCTCGATGTCCCGGAAGTCAGAGGACACACCGGACAGGGCCAGCACGCCGGACTTCTTATTCAGCATGTTCAGGCATTCGTCAGCGCTCATGCCGTACTTGTTCATGACAAACTGCACCACAGCGGGATCCAGGTCGCCGGAGCGGGTGCCCATGGGCACACCGGCCAGAGGGGTCAGACCCATGGAGGTATCCTGGCACTTGCCGTCCTTCACAGCGGACAGGGAGGAGCCGTTGCCCAGGTGGCAGTTGACCAGCTTGATGTCCTTGGTGCCCATCAGCTCAATGGCCCGCTTGGTGACATACTTGTGAGAGGTGCCGTGGAAGCCATAGCGGCGGATAGAGTCATTCTGGTAGTACTCGGTGGGAATGGCATAACGATACGCCACAGGAGGCATGGTCATGTGGAAAGCGGTATCGAACACAGCAACCTGGGGGGTCTTGGGCATAACCGCCTGGCAGGCGCGGATGCCCATCAGGTTGGCGGGGTTGTGCAGGGGGCCCAGGGGGATGCACTTCTCAATGGCGGCGATGACCTCATCGTTGATAATGCAGGAGTCAAAGAACTCCATGCCGCCATGCAGAACGCGGTGGCCAACAGCGTCGATCTCGTCGGTGGACTTGATCACGCCGTCCACCGGGTCAACCAGAATGGCCAGAACGGCCTCGATGGCCTCGGAGTGGGTGGGCATGGGGATATCCTTCACAACCTTCTTGCCATGGGCATTGTGGGTCAGACGGCCGTCGATGTAAATACGCTCGCACAGGCCCTTGGCGGACACGTCGCCGGTCTCCGGATTCATCAGCTGATACTTTAGGCTGGAAGAACCGGCGTTAATGATCAAAACGTTCATTGGTGGATGCCTCCTAAATAAATATTTTCATTTTGGGGAAAACGTGATATGATAGCCATAGCTGTGTTTATTATAGTTCATTTTCTCCAATTTCTCAACCCCTTAGCAGAAAATTTTTGAAAAAGGAGGGAGAATTTTGAAAACCGTTGGCATTGTCTGCGAATACAATCCCCTGCATCTGGGGCACCAGAAGCAGCTGGCGCTGGTACGGGCGGAATTTGGCCCGGAGTGCGCCATTGTCTGCGCCATGAGCGGCAATTTCGTTCAGCGGGGCGAGCCTGCCATCCTGGACAAATCCCTGCGGGCAGAGGCTGCCGTGGCCTGCGGCGCGGATCTGGTCATCGAGCTGCCCATCCCCGTGGCGCTGTCCTCAGCGGAGGGCTTCGCCGCCGGTGGGGTTTGCGTGCTGTCCCGGCTGTGTGATACCCTGTGCTTCGGCGCGGAGACAGCGGACACGGACGCCCTGCTTCGCACCGCCGAAGCCCTGCTGGGGCCGGAATTTCCGCCGGTTCTCCGCCGGGAGCTGGATCGGGGGCTCTCCTTCCCCGCCGCCCGGCAGGCGGCGCTGGAGGAAATGGGGCTGTCCGGCGGTCTTGTCACCCGGCCCAATGATATTCTGGCTGTGGAATACTGTAAGGCCATTATGTCCCAAGGCTCTGCCATGGATCCCTTCCCCATCCGCCGGGAGGGCAGCTACCATGCACAAACCGTGGACGGCGTCAACCCCTCCGCCACGGCGGTGCGGGGGCTGATGCTGCGTGCGCACGATTGGAAATCGTGTGTACCCGGTCAGGCCCAGGCGCTGTTCGACGGTGCGCCCCTGCACACTCTGGCGGCGGGAGAGCGGGCGGTACTGGCAAAGCTGCGCACCATGACGGAAGCGGAATTTGAAGCCCTGCCCTATGGAAGCGAGGGGCTTTGGCGGAAGCTGATGCACGCCTGCCTCACAGAACCCACCCTGGAATCCATCCTTACTGCTGCCAAATCCAAGCGCTACACCCGAACCCGGCTGAACCGGATGGTTATGTGCGCGTTTCTCGGAATAAGCAAGGAGATGCTGAACGCGGAAGCACCCTATGTCCGGGTGCTGGCCTTCAATGACCGGGGCCGGGAACTCCTGAACGGGGTCAAAAAAAGCGGTTATTTCCGCAATCCGGGAGAGCGCATGGACTTCCCATACTGGGAGCTGGAGCAGCGCTGCGGCCGTCTGTACGGCCTGTTCTGCACCGGAGAACTAGAGCCGCCGGGAATCGAGGAGGAGCGGCGGGTGCACTACCTCCGGCCCACGCCTTGACTTTTTCTGTTTTTCATGATATAGTTTCTAAAACACAGAAAATATAGGAGAAAATCCAAGAAATGTCCTTAAATTTCCCGAAATTAAAAGAATCCCATTGTATCATCGCTTTCCTTGCCTCCGCGCTCCAGGCCTTCGGCATGTACAATATCCACGCCCTGTCCGGAGTCACGGAAGGCGGCATCTTCGGCCTGATTCTGCTGCTGGATCACTGGCTGGGCCTGTCCCCTGCCGTCTCCAGTCTGGTGCTCAACGGCGCCTGCTACGCGCTGGGCTGGCGCACGCTGGGCCGCTCCTTCATCGCCTACTCGCTGATCGCCACCTGCGGCTATTCCTCCGCCTACGCAATCTGCGAGTGCTTCCCTCCCCTGTGGCCTAAGATCGCGGAAATGCCCCTGCTGGCCTCCGTGGCGGGCGCTCTGTTCATCGGCGTAGGAGCCGGGCTGTGCGTCCGGGCCGGGGGCGCCACCAGCGGCGACGATGCCCTGGCCATGAGTCTTGCCAGCCTAACCAAGATCCCCATTCAGAGGCTGTATCTCATCAGCGACTTGACGGTGCTGGCTCTGTCCCTAAGCTATATCCCTGTGCGCCGCATCGGCTATTCCCTGCTGACGGTGGTGTTATCCGGGCAGATCATTGGATGGATTCAACGGATCCGGCTTCACAAGCAAACATAATGCGGCCCATTCGGGCCGCTTTTTCTTATCCCTTCAGTCCCCGGGACTGCCGGTCCATGTCCTCCACCACGATGTCGTAGATCTCTCCCAGGGAGGCGCAGTATTCCAGCACCTTCCAGGGCTCGTTGGTGTGGTAGTGGATCTTGATCAGATCCTCGTCTCCCACCGCCAGCAGGCAGTCTCCCTGAAAGTGCTCCACAAAATAGTCGTTGATGGCATCCTCGTCCAGGTCGTGCCCCTCGATGAGAAGCTGGGTGTCATAGCGAAATTCGGTCATACGATTCTCCTTATTTTGTCAAGTCCAGCTCCGGATGGCGCTGGGCCACCACGCTGAACGCATCGTCGGCAATGTCGATGGCCAGGGCCACGTCCTCGTCGGTGATGGCGGCATTGATGAAATGGTTGTGGTGGCTGGTGATGAACAGGCCCCGGCTGACGCACTCCGCCACCCACTCCTGATGGAGCATCAAGCTGTCGTCGTTGGCAATGCGCAGGTAGAACAGGGCGGGTTCTCCGGATACCACCAGGTCAAAGCCGTGGGCCTTGCCCACCTCCCGGAGGCCCTCGGTCAGCTTGGTACCGATGCTGCGGAACATCGTGGGGGTATCCAGGGTCTTCATCTTGTTGATACAGGCGATGCAGGCGGCAAAGGGCTCGGCGCTCATCCAGTAAGAGCCGGTGTAGCTCAGGCTGGAAGCCGCAGCCCGGAGGGATTCGACGCCGCAGGCGGCGGACATATTGTAGCCGTTGGCCAGGGCCTTGCAGAAGCAGATGATATCCGCCTGGAAGCCGTAGTAATGGTCGGAGCCCTGCAGATCCAGCCGGAAGCCCGCCCGAACATCGTCGATGATCAGCACGATGCCGTGCTTGGTGCAGAACTCCCGAACCTGGGCCCAGTATTCCTTGGAGGCGCAGCGGTTGTCATAGAAATTGCCATGGTCGTAGGGCTGGGCGATCAGCGCCGCCACATCCCCCTTGGCCTGATCCCAAGCGCTTTCCAGCGCAGGAATGTCAAACCAGGGCACCACGATGTTGTTGGCCACTTCCTCAGGCAGGATGCCGGGATAGTCGGCCTTCATGGCCCAGGGCTGGTTGCCATGGTAATAGCCCCGGAGGAAAATGGTCTTTTTCCGGCCGGTGGCAGCCCGGGCGGTGAGGACGCCAAAGGTGGTAGCGTCGGTGCCGTTTTTCATAAAGAAGGCCCAGTCAGCGCAGGCCACGGTGTCGGTGAGCAGCTCCGCGCACTCCACCATTTTATAGGAAGGGGCGGTGGTGCAGTTGCCTGCCATCAGCTGCTCCATGGCGGCCCGATCCACATCCGGGTCTCCGTAGCCCAGCACATTGGGGCCGTAGGCGCACATCAGATCCAGATAGCGGTTGCCGTCCATGTCCCAGAAATAAGTACCCTTGGCCTTGGAAGAGATCAGGGGCCATTTTTCCAGGGGCAGGAACAGTCCTTCACTGGGGCCGAGGTGGCCGTAAATGCCGGAGGGGATCACATTCAGCGCCCGGTCGAACCAGGCCCGGCTTTTTTCATGGCTGTATTCCGGATATTTACTCATGTTCTTTTCCTCCTTACCCCAGGTACATGCTGACCCGATCCAGAATGCGGTTGACATTGTCCAGCATGGAGATCATGCCCCGCAGATAGATGGTTCCCTTGCACATCTCGTTGATGGTGGAAACCTTCCCCGCGAACAGCCCCGCTGCCAGATCAATGGACGCGAACTCCATGATAGCCCTGGGATTGGTGCTGGGGGCTTTGGCAGTGGTAAAATGGTGATCCTTCACCTGGATGGTCACCGCGGCAGAGTCCCGGATGCCCAAAGAAATCTCCCCGTCCACGGTATATTCGCCGGAAACCCGGGAAATGGAATCGTTGTTCGCCAGGGCGGAAATGGCGCCGGAAATGGTGTACAGGGTCAGCAGAGTGCTCTCCTCAAAAAACGCCCGATCCTTCAACGCCTCCTGACTGGGGCGCAGCAGCTCCGTCAGCCGGTTGGTCAGAGCGGTAAAGGGGCCCATCAGAAAGCTAAGCACCTGCACCGGGTTCTTCACCGGGATGCCGGGCTTGGCGTGGTCGATCAGGTCATTGAACGCCTCAGGGCTTCCAAAATGCATCTTCCCGGTGCAGCCCCCATCTCCCTCGGTCATGGTGCAGCCTTCTTTGGTAAAACGGAAGGTGCAGCAAGGGCCGTTTTTTACGGAAAAGCACAGAGCCACCGGACTTTTCATCTGGGCAAGAATGGTTTTCGCGGTATCATCCATGGCGCAGAGGTTTTCCAGCGTGCCCAGGACGCCGTACATATTCACATAGGCCATGGCTTTTGCTTCTTTCATACCAGAACGCTCCCTTCAGTAAAAAGATAGTCGGATTATAGCACACTTTTTTCCGGTTGACTAGTTAAAAAATACCGCCATCCCCAGCCAGCTTTCGCCAGCCAGGGATGACGGCCCTTTTCCGTTTTGCGCAGAAAGCCGAAAGCATCCATCAAACCTTCCACTTTCCTATTTCCACTGGTTACAGGTGCAGCACACGATCCTTGATTTCCTGGGTTCGGCCTTGATTCCAGAACTGGGTGCCGATATAGCCGCAGGTACGCCGGGCCACGTTCATCTTGTTCTGATCCTTATTGCCGCACTGGGGACAGACCCACACCAGCTTGCCGTCGTCCTCCTGGATCTCAATCTCGCCGTCAAAGCCGCAGACCTGGCAGTAATCGGACTTGGTGTTCAGTTCGGCGTACATGATATTGTCGTAGATGAACTGCATAACTTCCAGAACGGCATCGATGTTATTCTGCATGTTAGGCACTTCCACATAGCTGATGGCGCCGCCGGGGGAAAGCTGCTGGAATTCCGCCTCGAAGGCCAGCTTGGTGAAGGCGTCGATCTGCTCGGACACATGGACGTGGTAGGAGTTGGTGATATAGCTCTTGTCCGTAATGCCGGGGATCATGCCGAACCGCTTCTGCAGGCACTTGGCGAACTTGTAGGTGGTGGATTCCAGAGGGGTTCCGTAGAGGGAATAGTCGATGTTCTCCGCCGTTTTCCACTCCAGGCACTTGTCGTTCATCTTCTGCATCACCGACAGGGCAAAGGGCTTGGCCTCCTCGTCGGTGTGGGACTTACCGGTCATATACTTGACACACTCATACAATCCCGCATAGCCCAGGGAGATGGTGGAGTAGCCGCCGTAGAGCAGCTTGTCGATGGGCTCACCCTTTTCCAGACGGGCCAGAGCGCCGTACTGCCACAAAATAGGAGCGGCGTCGGACAGGGTGCCCTTTAGACGCTCGTGACGGCACTGCAGCGCCCGGTGGCACAGCTCCAGCCGATCCTCGAAAATCTCCCAGAATTTCTCCACGTCCCGGCCGGAGGACAACGCCACATCCACCAGGTTGATGGTGACCACGCCCTGGTTGAACCGGCCGTAATACTTGGGCTTTCCAGGTTCATAGTTACCGGCGCCCGCAATGTTGTCCCAGCCGTTTCCGGAACGGTCGGGCGTCAAGACGCTGCGGCAGCCCATGCAGGTATACACATCTCCATGGCCCGGCGTCTCCCCCTTGGAGAGCTTGTACTCCCGCATCTTCTTCTCGCTGATATAGTCCGGCACCAGCCGCTTGGCGGTGCATTCCGCGGCCAGACGGGTCAGATACCAGTACGGTGTCCCCTCCCGGACATTGTCCTCCTCCAGCACGTAGATCAGCTTGGGGAAAGCAGGGGTGATCCACACGCCCTTCTCGTTTTTCACGCCCTCGTAGCGCTGGCGCAGGGTCTCCTCGATGATCATGGCCAGATCCTTCTTCTCCTGCTCGTTCTTGGCCTCATTCAGGTACATGAACACGGTAATGAAGGGAGCCTGTCCATTGGTGGTCATGAGCGTGACCACCTGGTACTGGATGGTCTGAACGCCCCGGCGGACTTCCTCCCGCAGACGATCCTCCACCACCTTGGTAATGGACTCCTCCGAGGGGGAAATGCCGAAGGCTGCCATCTCCTTTTCCACGGTTCTGCGGATCTTCTCCCGGCTGATCTGGACAAAGGGCGCCAGATGGGTCAAGGAAATGGACTGACCGCCGTACTGGTTGGAAGCCACCTGGGCGATGATCTGGGTGGCAATGTTGCAGGCGGTGGAGAAGGAATGGGGCTTCTCGATTAAGGTGCCGGAAATAACAGTGCCATTTTGCAGCATATCATCCAGATTCACCAGATCGCAATTGTGCATATGCTGGGCATAATAGTCAGAGTCGTGGAAATGGATGATGCCGGCCTCGTGGGCCTCCACCACTTCCTTGGGCAGCAGGATTCGGCGGGTGATGTCCTTGCTGACCTCACCGGCCATGTAGTCCCGCTGAACAGCATTAATGGTGGGGTTCTTGTTGGCGTTCTCCTGCTTGACCTCCTCGTTGTTGCACTCGA
>CAYYGF010000058.1:0-10785 GCA_964471315.1 uncultured Oscillospiraceae bacterium
AGGAGATTCGGCGAGAGATTTTGGCACAAGCGAAAGTATGAAAAATGCGGGAATAGGGGATGTATTTCCATTTTTCATACTGCACGATTGGGGCAAAAGATCCGCCGAAGCCCGCAGTGCCCATTGTGCGGTGTTGCCCAAGAGCAGAGGCTGCTGCTTTTTCGGAGGGAGGTTTTGCATACCGGCATCCCAGCAAATGCCAATCGGCCACTTTGGTGAGCATAACCGATCAGTACATTGTATGATATCCTATCGATAGTGGGATATACGACTCAATACCCCAACTGCCGGCTTACCACGCTGCCGTCAATGGCATTCAGGGTCAGCATGGGTTGGGTGGTGTAGTTCGCACCTTGTCTCATCGTATCAGAGGCACCATCCCCAGGCTCATACCAATCCCAGGTGCCCCAGAAGTCCCATACCGGTACGATGGTGCCCTGCAGGGAACCTTTGTCTCGTATGCGCATCAGAGTCAGGGATACTTTTGTGATTTCTACATCCATGCGGGTTTCAAAACCGTTGATACGGTCCAGATCAACCAGACTGGTTTCCTTTGGTCCCAGAATCACAATGGGCAACATAGTGTCGGCAATGGACGCGATCTCGTCAAAGGACATCAGAGCGGTCTGTGTTTCCTTTACGATAGGTTCCGTACTGGGAGAGAACCATGTAAAGGAGAGAATACCATCTCCTCCCACGCTGATAAAAATACTGTCCATGGGCCAGGAAACGGAATCCGGATTTGTTTCCTCTGAACAATGGTAGGTACTGTACTGGAAGCTATTATAGGCGTTGCCCGCATGGGATTCAACGCGATCCTCCCGGACGCTGGAAAGACGGATGCCATTTACGGTGGGTACATAGGCCAGCTGCCATTCGCCGCTGTGGGGCTGCTGCTGTGCATCGTCCAGCACATAAGCATCAAAACCAAGCTCCCGCATCAGCGCGTTTCCCTGGGAGATGGCATCCTCTTTGGAAACGCCGCCCCAGTCCTGCTTGTCCCAATACTTAAAATCGTGCCGAATGATCTCCGCCCTTGTCCAGAAGTTGCCAACATCGTTCTTGATAGACACCTCGTACTCTACGCCGTCTACTTTTGCGGTGCCGCTGACCTCTTTGGAATCACCGGAATCGCCAAAACAGCGGACAATTGGTTTCTCCTCCGGGGCCGTCTTCATTTGTTCGACGTAATAGGCAATGATGTCCTTTCGGCGCTGCTCCAGCTGTTCCGGCGTTTGCTCCGGGGCATCCGGATCGGCGTGCCACTGGGGGGAGTTCACATAGTCGATGGAGTCCTGGCATTCCTGTTTTGTCAAGACAAAGCCCCGAAGGGGTTCTCCCTTTAGAAACACCCGCAGAAGGGTATCCACATCCTCCTGGGTAAATTCTCTGGGCTCCACAGTGGCAGTGGGAAGCACCAACCCCTGCTCTGCCACCACCTCCGCGTCTGCGTGGATGGTGAGCTTGCCCTCCTGGGCTGTCCAGTCCCCGGTGAATTTTTCCGGGAACGAATAGCTTTCCTGCTCCTGAGCGCTCATTTCAATGAGCATCGCCTGATTGATGCTGGTAGCCTCCGGCTGGGTCTGATGGGCAGCGCACCCGGAAAGCATGGTCAGCGCCAGCAAGCATGACAGCAGCTGCATTTTATTTTTCTTCATGTTTGCACATCCTTTCTTTCTCCTTTTCTAGGAGATCTGATGGCTACAGCATACCACAGCCCACCTGGAAAGAGTTTACCGCGATATTACCGTTTGATTACCGCTTTCGGGGAACACAAGCCGGACGGTGGTTCCCTCGCCGGGGGTGCTTTGGATGTCCAGTACCGCTTTGTGAACCGCGGCGATTTCTTTTACGAGGGCAAGTCCCAGACCAAATCCACCATTTACCTTGCTGCGGGAAGGGTCGCCCATATAGAAAGGTTCTGTGATTCTGTCCAGGTCCTTTTGTGGAATCCCCCGGCCATTGTCAGAAACCTCTAACCTATTTCCTTCTGCCCGAAGGCGGATGGTTTGTCCTGGGGCGGATGCTTTCGCACTGTTTTCAATCAGGTTGAGTAGCGCAGAACACAGAAGATCTTCGTCCATTGGCAGCGTGCTTGCCGTACAGGAAATTTCCAGAATCGTCCCATACTTTTCCGAGATTTGCTTTGCCATTTTTCTGACCTGTTCCAGCAGTTTCGGGACGGAGGACGGTTTTATCTGGGCAGATTTTCCCAGGGAAATCAGCTTCAAGAGCTTATGAACCATCTGCTCCAACCAATGGAGCTGACCATCCATGGATTCCAGCAGTGCCTGCTGCTTTTCTTCCGGCAGGTATACGGTGCGTAGCGTATCCACATTCAGAAGCAAAGATGTCAGCGGTGTTTTCAGCTCATGGGTTACGCCTCCAATAAAGAGCTGCTGCCGGATGTTTTGCTCTGTCAGGGACTGAACATGGCTTTCCACAGCCGCTGCCATATGATTAAAGTCTTCGGCAAGAAGCCCAACTTCATCTTTGGAAAAAACCCGTACTCGCTCCGCGTAGTTCCCGTCAGCAATATGTTCTGCGGATTCTTGCAGCTGTGACAGCGGAGCCAGTGTCCGGTGAATCAGCCATCGTACCCCGAAAAGTCCCAAAACGCAGATACACAGCGCCAATAGAAGAATACGGACGAGAAGCTCGCCCAGCTCCCGACCAATATAAGAGGCATCCGCCACAAGATACACCTGGCATTCCACTTGCTTTAGTTCCACAGCACGCCCCACAATCAGGTAATCCCGTCCACCGGCGCTGCATCGGGCGGTCTGAACGCCATCCGTCAGATGTACATCCAGGTAAGTTCTGGGGTCGATCTGGGTTGGCGCGGACAGAAGCTCTCCCATCGCGGCAAGGACACCCCCGTCCACACCGCAATTCCGGAAGCCATATTGCAAAACTGCTTTTTGGGAACTGGGCGTTCCTGCTGAGGAATAATCACGGACAACAGCTTCTCCGAAAGCATTTACCAGTCCTGTCAGTTTTTCCTCGGAACGCTGGGTCAAGGTTTTATAGGACTGTTCCCGCACCTGCCAGAGCATAGCACCAGACAGCGCTATCGCCACAAGGAACAGCAGTACCACACAGATAGCGGTCAATTTTGTTTTCAGTTTCATCGTTCCTCCAGCCGGTAACCGGCTTTTGAGATGGTACGGATTTCTTCTGCCAGACCCAGCTTTTTCCGAAGGTTTGCAATCCGAACATCCACCGTGCGAATATCTCCAAAGTAGTCCTGCCCCCAGATTTCGTTTAAGATGTGATCTCTGGACACGGTACGGTTTTTATTTTTCATCAGAACAGCCAAAACATCGAATTCCAGCGGGGGCAGGGGAATTTCCACTCCGTTTCTCGTCAACTTCCGATTGACGGTATCCAGTGTCAAGTCCCGGAAACGGTAGACTTGATTCAGCCGTCCGGTGCGCTGAAGGATCTTCTCCATGCGAACCAACAGCGCCAGCATATCAAAGGGCTTTGCGATGTAATCCTCCGCGCCGCCCCGCAGGCCTTGTACCTCATGCTGGGCATCCCCCATGGCGGTGAGGCAGATCACCGGAATGCCGTATTCCTTCAGCTTTGGCAGCAGTGTAAAGCCGTCCACCCCCGGCAGCATCATGTCCAGCAGCGCCAGATCATAGTTGTGCTCCCGCTCCAGCGCATTCCAGACAGAAAGCCCATGATCAAACGATGTGACAGCATAGCCTGCGCATTCCAGGTTCCATTTCAGCGTCTGGGCGATTGCCGCGTCATCCTCGATGATAAGGATTCGATTTTCCATAATCCCCACCTCCAAATGGTATGTGCGTGCTTCTACTGTCAGTATACCATAGTCTTTGCCTTGCGGGATTACCAAAATATTACGGTTTTCGATTTGTTTCCAGGTTCTCCGCAGTTCATGAGATGAAAAAAGGAAGAGGAAACGACACAAAGCATCGCTTCCTCTTGAAAATAGAAACTCACAGTATCATAGGGCAAACGATTCGCCGAAGCCCGCAGTCCCCATTGTGCGGTGTTGCCCTTGACAAAATACGCGTCATCCAGTGTATTGGGATCTTTTCCCACCAAGTCAATGGGAAAGGAGACTCCAGGCCAAATCTGCCAGAAAGGGCTGGACAAAAAACAAAACGGCAAAGGTAATGCCACAGACAAGAAACACATCCTTGACGTTGTTTTGCGGCCGAATGCCGGGGATAAGCCAAAGCAGAAGCCGGGCGATGCACCATCCCAGAATGGTGCCGGCGGTGTTGGTCATCAGATCGTTGACATCCGTGGCACGGAAGGTGAACAACTGCAAAACCTCGATTACCAGGGACAGGCAGAAGCCGAACAAAACCGTCCAGTGAAACTTCCGGAAGGCCTCCCAAAGCACGGGGAGGAAAACCCCCAGCGGAACAAACAGCACAACATTCAGAAAGCTGGTCTGATAATCGGAAAACATATAGGCGAAGGGCTTGAGATTGATGTTCGCGTCGAAACGGATATAACGGACGCAAGGCAATCCCACTACCGCGTCCACAGCGGCCAGATAAAAGGCGAAGGCCAGATAGCAAAGGGTGCGGTTCCCGTTATGGACATAGCGTCTGTCCAGTACCAGAAATACGGGAGCCAGAATCACCAAAGCGACGCAGGCCTCCATGCACATGGCGGGAACTCTATGCATACAGAACCTCCTAGATTGGCTTGGGGAAAACCACGGCCAGCACACAGCAGCAGGCGGTCAAGGCGAACCAGGAGTCGGTGTGAATGTTGGCCTCCTGGGCCTCGTATTCCCGGTGGTAGCTGTAGATGGCGTCCATAACCGAGCGGGCCACCCGGGGATTGACCTGGGGATCCTGCTGCATGTAGTGCAGAAAATGCTCTTGAAGCTGGGCCTCGTATACCCGGTGATCGTTGAGATTTGTGGGGAAGGTGTCGTTGTGGGCATAGGTAAAGGCATCCGTGGTATAGTGGATCAGCTTGCCCAAGGTGTAATAATCAAACAGATTCATGGAATCCTTCTTCTCCAGCCGCTGGGAGATCCGGCGCATAAAGTGCCGGGCGTTGCGGTAATTGTGCCCACGGAGCCATTGAAAATGCAAGGAGCCTTTCAGATATGTAGCAGGATTCCGGTCAGGCTCGATACAGCCGATTAAGAAGGCCCGGACATATCGCTTTGGTGTGTCGGGCATATAGTGTTCCGTCAAATACTGCCCAAGGCAGCGATGGCTTTTTCCACGCATAATTGTAGGCCTTTCTTTGAGGTTTCCCAAAATTCGAATGGATTATATCATAATTCCAAGGGAAAAGTGTGAACAACGGAATAAATCGGAGAAAATGATAACTTTTCATTCCACGTGCCGTCATGGTTTGTAGAATATCACAAGGGCCTGCCGCAAAACCTTCCGTTTGCAGCGGGCCCTTGTTACTTTGTTATTCGGTGATGGTGAAATTCAGCTCCACAACGGCGCCGCCGTTAAAGTAGAGGTTGAGCACGTAGGAGCCGGAATTCTCAGGAACCTTTGGCAGTGTCAGTTCACCGTAATGGTAATCGCCAGGGTACCAGAATTGCTTCCAATAGGTGTGCTCTTGACTGATCAGCTCCGGCAGCACATTGCCGTGGCTGTCCCGGATGACATAGAGGATATCCAGATCATAACCGGGCAGGTAGAACTCGGTGTCGCCATGCAGTACCAGAGAAATGCCGTCTCCCGGTGCGAACTGATCGGTGTAGGCATCCTTACTGACGTTATCATAGCGCCAGTCGGCATTGTCCGGTGTTTTCAGCAGCTTGCCGGAAACATGATCGGCGGAAAGCCCGTTTTCATCCATCGGCTCCGCATCCGGGCAGGTGTAGGTGTACACATTGCCGAAAATCGAGGTGCCGTCTGCTGCCTGCAGGGTAAACTGATACTTGGCGCCGGGAATTTTAGGCTGAATGGTAGCGGAGGCACTGTCGCACTTGACAACGTTGGGTACGCTGCTGCCGTCAATGCTGTACATCAGCAGCCAGCCGCCCTCGGGCGTTTCGCCGGTATAATCCCAGCTGATGGCCAGATCCTGCAGCGCCGGATCCTGTTCATTTGCCAAAGCAAACTGGTTGATCCGAATGGGATTTGCCGTAATGCTGGTACGGGCAGGCTCCGTCATTCCCTCCGCCGTAACCTCCACCGTGTATCCTACCGTGGGATCCACTCCGTCAAAGGAAACCTCCGTTTCGCTGACAGTCAGCTGCTGCTCATAGCCGTTGGCATTGTAGCAGCGCACGTTCCAGCTGTTCACCACCACGTCTCCGGGGGCAGACCAGTGAACGGTCATGCTATGCTCACCATCGGAGGTGATGGTTAGATTCTCCGCCAGAATCAGCCGGGTTGCCATGTATTCCAGCGTGGTTTGACCGCTGAGGGAGAGGCTGTCACCGGCGTCCAGGGCGAAGGTATAGATTTTGCCCACAGACAATCCGGAAACAGTGACCGAATGGCCGGTGAAGGTCTGTACCTGTTCCGCTTCATTCTCGGCGACATAGCTGAGCGTCCACTCCTCCGGTTCCTCGCCGTCCACGGTGAAGTTCAGAATCACGGTGCCGTCCTCAGCGCCGGTTACCGGCGTAAAGCTGAGAATGCTGGTGGTGGTGTCCGTGGTAAAAATGTCCGAGGTTTGTCCAACCAGGGAATGGAAACCGCCAATTTCCAGCCGGACGGTGTACAGCGTGTCGGGCTCCAGCCCGGTAAACACGGCTTTTCCGCCGGTTAGTGCTTGGGTCAGCGTATTGCCGTAATTGTCCGAGCAGGAAACGGTTATCAAACCATCGGCCACATCGGAATCCACGGTGACGGTCAGCTCATGCTTGGTGCCGTCGATGTCGATGCTCCGAATGGTTTGCAGGTAGATATTCTGGTAATACCAGTAAGAACCAAAGCCGATGGCGGCCAGAAGCAGCAGCACAATCAGCCAGGACAGGATTTTCTTCCTGCGTTTCTTTCCCTCTTGCGAGGCAAAGGTTCTTTTGGACTTTTTCTGGTTCTCCGGTTCTGAATCCATAATCGGATCCAGCGGAATTCCGCTGTCGTCCAGATCATCGGTATCCTCCTGCGCAAAGGCAAAGGGATCCGGTGGCTCGGGTATCTCTGGAAGAACCACACCCTCTGGGGTATCGTGGGCAATCAGATCATCCGCTTTGGCCATGATGCGGGACAGCTCATCCGACATCTCATGGGGAAGCAGGGAATCGGCATCCGCGTCTGCGGGAATGGTGTCATCCTGAGGCTCCGCTTCCGGCGCGGGAGAATCCAGATCCGTCTCGGACGGGGCTTGCTCTGACTCAGCAGACGGTTCGGCATCCGGTGAGGTATCCGCAGCCGGTTCCTGAGGTGTATCCTCCTGGGCCGGCTCCCGAGGTTCGGGAGCTCCCGTTTCCGGGGAAATCGTCTCGTCTTTATCCGGCGCGCTTTCCGCGACCGGCAGTTCATCGATTTCCAGCGGGGTATAGGGTGTGATCGGGGTATTGTTGACCACATTTCGCTGCATGTAGTCCCGCAGAGCCTGTCCAAGCTCCCTGGGATCCGTCCAGCGCTGCTCGGGATCCGGATGGATGGCCTTTAGGATGATCTCTGCCAGCTCGTAATCCGCGTTGATGGGAGCGGGGAGCGCTTCGTCCGGGGCTTTTCCCTTAAAGGGCAGCTGGCCGTCGTTGTAAAGCTGGTAAAGAATCATGCCGACCGCGTAGGTATCTACGGTCATGTTCACCGGATTCATAGGGTCGAACAGCTCTGGCGGCGTATAAGCGTTGCGGTATCGATCCGGAATGGTGGCGTAACGCAGCGCATCCAGAGAGAGGAAACCCAAATCCCCAATGCGGTATTCTTTTTTTTCCGATACGAAAATATTCGCTGGCTTCAGATCCACATACAGAGCGCCGGCCTGACGGCATTGGGAGAGGGCAGCGCAGAGATCCAAGCCAAGATTGACCGCCTCCAGATGGGTCACCGGGCTGCGGCGAAGATGCTTTTCCAGGGAACGTTTATAAGAACCAACCAGGTAAACTTGATAGCCCAGCCGCTTTTTGGTAATGGGCACCATCTGCCAGGCGTCGTAGGAAAGAAACCCTTCCAGGGAAGAAAGTTCCTTTAACAGAGCGGCTTCTTTCATCATATCCTCGCCCATCTGGCGGAAGTATTCCATCGCGTCGGCGGGATCCTTGTAAGCGCCTGCCAGCAAAAGCGCGTCTAACTGCGCTTGAGAGGCAGGAACGGACAAGATTTTGACTATGTACTTTTCCTCGGTATTTTCCTTAATAGCAGGACAGCAGATAATGCCATTGCGGCTGCTCATGGGGCTGCCCATGGCAAAGCCATCCAGCAAAGGCGAGATGCGTTCGGGGTCTGGCAAAAAGATCGCCTCCTTTTCCTTCCTATCATAAAATAAATCGACAAAAAAAGCAACACTTTTGTAGTTGTATTCTCTGGAAATTCGTGCTATAATGTCAGACGATAATGGCGCAGTATGGTAATGTACTGGAGGTATCTCAATGAGTAAGATTATTTGTGACATTTGCGGAACAACCTACCCGGATACGGCGGAGCAATGCCCGATTTGTGGCTGTCCCCGGGACGCGGCGTTGGATCTGCTGGGCGATGACCTGCTTCTGGATTCAACTGAGGACAGCTCCAGAGGAAAGGGCGGACGTTTTACCCCAAAGAAGAAAAAAGAAATATTTGATTTTGACGAGGTGAACGGCGGGGGAAGTAAGGATATTCCGGACGAGGAGGAGAATCCCTTCGACGAGGATGAGGAATATACGGAGGACACCAAGCCCAATACTTTCGTGGTGGTTTTGCTGACGGTTTTGATCGCCGTGCTGCTTTTGGCGGCCGGCTTCTTATTTGTTCGGTATTTTCTGCCCAATCTGACAGCCAAAGAGACGGAGCCTCCCACGGTTCCTCAGATCGTGGAAACGGAGAACACCACCCAGGAGCTGACCATTCCCTGTGAGGGGATGACCATGACCAGCGCCCGGATCGCGGAGCTGAGCCAGGCCGGAGGACGTTTCCTAATCCATGTGACCACGGTTCCCAAGGACACCACGGATCAGCTGCTATTTACTTCTGCGGATGAAAGCGTGGCAACCGTCACCTCCGATGGCCGGATTGAGGCTGTAGGGGAGGGAGAAACGGTGGTCAGCGTCACCTGCGGCAAGCAGGTGATTGATGTGGATGTGGTCGTCAAATTTGTGGAGGAAACCGTTCCCCCCACCGTTGCGGAAACCCAGCCGGAAACCGTGGCGGGAGCGGAGGAAACCGTGGCGGGAGCGGAGGAAACCGTGGAGGGCGACCAGAATGCGGCTGCCGCGACCACAGCTGCCAATACCGGGCTGAAGGATGTAAAGCTAAAGCTGAAGCAGACGGATTTTCGCTTGGGTGTGTATTATGAGCACCAGCTCCTGCTGGACTGCGGCTTGGAGCAAAACGAAGTGGAGTGGAGCTCGGAGCACCCCTATATTGCCACGGTGGATGAAAACGGCGTGGTTAAGGCGATCAAGTCGGGAACCACCTCCATCACTGCCAAGTATGGCGACCAGGAAGTACAGTGCATTGTGCGCTGCTTCTGAGGGGATTCTTGTATAACATAAGGCGGCTGTTCCGGGAGGAGCAGCCGTCTTTTCTTTATTCGCCGTCCACAATTGCCCGCCTGCGAAACAAGAAGGAAATACACCACAAACCGGCTAAGGCTATGATGGTATAGACCAGGCGGCTGAACAGAGAACCGGAGCCGCCAAACAGCCAGGCGACCAGATCAAACTGAAAAATACCCACAAGTCCCCAGTTGACACAGCCAATGATGGACAGAATCAGCGCAATGGTATCCATAGAAGCAAACCTCCCTTTCTTGTTCCGGATGTTACTTAGGGTGTACAGCTTTTTCAAATTTATTAGGATAACGGATTGCAAAATATGTCATTTCAAGCTATAATAACGATAATAATCCCATTGAACGCAAAGGACGGTAGAAATAATGACTACATTATATGAAGGCGCCTTCGCCAAAGTAAATCTGACCCTGGATGTGCTTGGAAAACGGGAGGACGGCTATCATGATCTGCAAAGCGTGATGCAGACCATCTCCATTCGGGATGATGTGGAGATTGACATCGGCACCGGAAAGCCCTGGAAGCTGCTCTGCTCCGCGGAGGGCATTCCCACCGACGAAACGAATCTGGCCTGGAAGGCGGCAAAGGTCTATTGCCAGGCCCTAAACAAAGACCCCGACGGCCTGGAGATCCGAATTGTCAAGCGCATTCCCTCCGGCGCGGGTCTGGGCGGCGGCAGCGCCGACGCTGCGGCGGTGCTCCGGGCGCTGAACCGTCACTACGGCGAACCGCTTTCCATTTTGGCTCTGGCAGAACTGGGAGCTCAGGTGGGCAGCGACGTTCCCTTCTGCACCCTCTGCGGCACCGCCATGGTGGAGGGCAGGGGAGAGCGCCTGCGGAAGCTGCCGGATATGCCCGACTGTATTTTTGTGGTCTGCAAGCCGGATTTTTCTGTCTCCACGCCGGAGCTTTACCGGAAGATCGACACCGTGGCCATTCCCTGCCGTCCGGACAACCGGGCGATGGAGAGCGCCCTGCTGGCTGGGGATCTTGGCGCGGTGGCGGAGAATGTGTACAATGTCTTTGATCCCGTGGTCACTTCCGACCATCTGGAACTGAACTACATCAAGTCCATCTGTCACAGCTACGGCGCCCTGGCCCAGCCGATGACCGGCTCCGGCTCCGCCGTGTTTGCGCTCCTGCCAAACTTG
>CAYYGF010000059.1:0-10719 GCA_964471315.1 uncultured Oscillospiraceae bacterium
ATACTATGTGTTTACCCCGGAGGAGGTCAAGGCAGTTCTGGGGGAAGTAGATGGCGACGAATTCTGCCGCCTGTATGATATTACCGATTCGGGCAATTTTGAAGGAAAGAGCATTCCCAACCGGATTCATACTTCGGAGAATGGTTGGGATTTAAGTGATCCCCGGCTGGAAAAGCTTTATGAGTACCGACTGAACCGAACGAAACTCCACAAGGATGATAAGATCCTGCTTTCCTGGAATGCTTGGGCGATTATTGCTCTTGCGAAAGCAGGACAGGTTTTGAAGGAACCGTCTTATCTGGACGCGGCTGTCCGCATCCATGCGTTTATTGAGCGCAAAATGGTGGATGGAAATGACCGCCTGTACCTGCGCTACCGGGATGGGGAGGCCGCCTATGTAGGGCAGTTGGAGGACTATGGGGTCTATGTGCTGGCACTGCTGGAACTGTACCGTGCTATCTTTGATGTGAACTACCTAAAAGCCGCAGTCCACCGTGCAAGACAGATGGTGGAGCTGTTCGAGGATAAGAATAAGGGCGGCTATTTTATGACGGCCGTCGACGGCGAGCAGCTGATTGCCCGGCCTAAGGAAACCTATGATGGAGCCATGCCCTCCGGCAATTCTGTTGCTGCCATGGTGCTGCAAACTCTGGCATCTCTGACCGGGGAACCAGAGTGGCAGGCGGCGGCAGACCGGCAGCTTTTCTTCCTTGCCGGGGAAATCGGGGAATACCCTTCCGCCAGCTGCTTCAGCGTGCTGGCGATGATGGAAGCCCTGTATCCCCACCGGGAGCTGGTTTGCGCCACAAGTGACGGCCTGCCTGATGAATTGAAGAACTATTTGAAGTCGCGTCCAGCGGATGATCTGCAGGTGCTTCTGAAAACCAGGGAGAATGCGGATGTGCTTTCAAAGTGCGCCCCGTTCACCAAGGACTATCCCATCCCAGAGCAGGGGGCCATGTATTATCTCTGCGAAAATGGCGCCTGCAAGGCCCCCGTATCGGATTTCTCACAATTGAATCTATAAAAATACTGAGGCTCTACTGGAAGCTAGGTTGCTCAATTCGCTTCAACGGACTGCCCGCTTCGGATGCGCAGTGCGGGCAGTTCGGTTGAAGCGGTGTGGTTTTTACGGTGGTATTTCCAGTAGAATATTAGGCGTTAATAGGTGCCAGATCCAGGCTGATCGGTGAGACATATTCAATTCATGAGCAGCTTCCGATATTGCATCGGGGAAATCCCGAATTCCGCTTTAAAGGCCCGGTAGAATGCGGAGTATTCTGGAAAGCCGACGCGAAGGCCGATCTGCTCCATGGGAAGTCCCTGTGCAATCAGATTCTTGGCTTCCGCCAAGCGGCGCTGCGTAACACATCGGTAAAAGCTGATGCCCATTTCCTGGTGAAAAAGATGGGTCAGCGTGCTTTGACTGATATGGAAATGGCGCGCTGTGCCTGCGACAGAGAGTTTGTCACACAGATTGCTTTGAATATATTCAAGAATTGTCTCGAGAAGGTTGCCCTTGGCGCTGATGGGCACGGTGTTCAGCTCCTGGCGGGCTCTTGCGATATGTACAAGCAATTGGGCAGTATTGCCGCCAAGACAGACCTGCCAACCGGGAGCCTGTGTTTCTGCTTCTTTGACACCCCGGATAAAATACCGCTGCAGGTATTCCCACTTTGTACCGGAAGTTCGCAGCAGGGTTCCTTCCCGAAAATCCAGGATGTCCGAATTTGCGTTGTGCAGTGTTTCCGCAAAAGATGTGCTGAGCCAGAGAACATAGCGCTTGTAGGGGACATCAAGGTGCTGGGGAAGGAGCGGGCAGTGAATGACACCAGGGGGAACAACAAGGATATCCCCGGTTTGAACCGGATATCGGCGGATTCCAAGAAGGTATTCCAGATTTCCTTGGACACAATAAATGATTTCGTAGAAGGAATGGGTGTGCTGCGAAACATAATCGGATGAATAGCTGATATCCATATGGGTATCCACCAAGGGCGAATCCATTTCAGCCTCTTGATAGAAATTCCCAATACCACATTCGAATAATAATCTTCTGGCTTCATCCCTTGAAATGTCAGGACGCAGCAATTTACTGAGTTCACTTCGTTTCATGCGTAATCCTTCTTCCCGTTCATGCTTTTGGCAACACCGCACAATGGGGACAGCGGGCTTCGGCGGATCTTTTGCCCCATTATGTGGTGCTGCCGTTTGTATTACGATAGCACACGCTTGCCAGATTATCAATAATTTTCGCTAAAATCTCAATTTCATTTCTCTTTTTAATTCTGTAATATAGTGTCAGAAACTTAAGCGTGTGTGTCGCTTAAGAAAAACGAAAAGGAGAAATCAAAATGGCTAAGAAACCCGCTACTGGTCTAACCAAGAAGCACTGGATTGGCTATGCTCTGGGTGACATGGGCGGCTGCATGACATTTGCGCTCATGGGCTCCATGGTCACCCGGTATTATACCAACGTGCTTCACGTTGACACTGTCGTTCTGGCAATCCTGCTGGCAGTATGGAACATCTGGGATGCCGTCAACGATCCACTGATGGGTGCGCTGATGGACAAAATGTTTGCAAAGCACCCCAGCGCAAAGGGAAAATTCCGTCCCTGGCTGCTCCGGGCAACCCCGCTGCTTGCCATTACATCCATCATTTTCTGGACGGTGCCGACTTTCTTTGAGGGTACAGCAATGATCTGCGTTCTGTTCATCTGCAAGATCCTCTACGAAGGATGCTACACCATGTTCAACATTCCCATGGGTTCTCTGCTGTCCGCAATGGCGGATACGGACGAGGAGCGGGCATCCTTGTCCTCCGCCCGTGGCTTTGGCGGCACACTGGGCAATATGCTGCCCATGATTCTGTTCCCGATTCTGCTGCAGACCTTTGGTGACAGCAATGCCACCGGTTATGCCGTTGGCGCAACGGTTTGTGCGTTGATCGGCGCGGTGATGTGTTTCCTCCACTATCTGTGGACAGAGGAACGCAACATCGTCGAGACCAAACCCGAGGACGCGCAGAATATTAAGCTCACCGATATTCTGGACGTATTCCGGAAAAACCGTGCGTTTCTGGCACTGTGCATCCATGGCATTTGTGTCTGTACCAACCAGTATGTGGGTCAGACCTTGGGCACCTATATGTATGCCGATGTGCTGGGCAATATTGGTATGATGAGTTTACAGTCCTTGATCAGTATGCCTCTGATGTTCGTCACCTTAATCGTTGCGCCCAAGGCGGCAAAGAAGTTTGGCCTGGAAAAGATGATCCGTGTTTGCCTGCTGATCGGTTGCCTGTCCAGCGTTACCCTGTTTGCAATGCACATGCTGTTTACGGTACCTGCACTGGTGCATATGGTCTGGATCAGCCTTTCTTCCGCATTCTCCAGCGTCTCCATCTATATGCAGTGGGGTCTGGTTGGCGAGGCCATCGATTACAATGAATACCTCACCGGTAAGCGGACAGAGGGCTCCATCTACGGTACGTTCAACCTGTCCCGCCGGATCGGCCAGACCATTGGCAACTCCGCTGCCGTTCTGATGCTGGGATGGATCGGATACGATACGGTTGTGGCTGCCGCTGGTGGCGTTCAGACGGCTGGTGTGATCACCGGCATTAAGGTTTTGTGCGTGCTGCTTCCCGCAATTTTCTCCCTGGGAAGCTGGGCCGCGTTCAAGTTCGTGTGGAATATCACGCCGGATGTCCGGGAAAAAATGGCTGCCGCAAAAAAGACAGTGGGATAATACGCAGCGGCACGGTGAATTGCCGTGCCGCTTTTCCGTCTAAGAAAGGAGAAATCACGATATGCAAATGCGTACCCGAATCCTGCCGAAGATGCTCAACAGCGAAGTGCAGGAATATTTGTCGCACAATGATATCATCATCGTCCCGGTGGGAACTGTCGAGATGCATGGTGGACTGCCGCTGGATGTGGAAACCAACATCAGTGAAGCCGTGGGCCTCAAAATGGCGGAGGCCTGTGACGCTCTGGTGTTGACCGGGCTGCCCTATTTTTATTCCGGCGCCACCGCTTCCGGCCGGGGCACAGTGCAGGTTTCTGTTCGCCAGGGAATCGACTATCTTGGTGCTATCGCCAGAAGCTTGCTGCGGCTTGGCTTCAAGCGACAGATCTACATCAGCCTTCATGGCCCTGCCCACATGACGGTCAGCCCTATGGTTCGGGATTTTTACGATGAGACCGGCGTTCCGATTCTCTATATGGATATGACCATGCAGCTATTCAATCATGCCAGAGATTTGTTCCAGACGGATAAAATGGCTACCGATCCCAAGGCATTCATGAAACTGCTGGATTCCATGTTTGTCGGTGCCTACCAGATCATGGGACGAATAGAGGATGTGCCTCTGACCACCGAATATGATGTTTCTGCAGTTCAGAGTTGTGCGCCCTTCCAGGATATTTTCAAACTGGCATATCAAAGCGGAGCGGTGGGGTATTGCTTTGGCGAAAATAACGACCATGCTCCCACTACAGCAATTCCCGATGCCGAGACCCGTCAGCGGATGGCGGATGAAGGCCAGGTGATCATTGAGAAGCTGGTGGAGCGGCTCAATCTTCCGCATGTTGTTGCGCAGCTGCGAAAGCTGGAGGAATACGGATTGGAAAACGAGCAGAAATACCCTTGGATGCCCTCTGCTTGGAATAAGACCCACTGACGTTCATAAAACGCTGACGGATGACAATTTCTGTTTTCTGTTCAGCGACGCAAATGCTCCAATAGGGAAGGCCGGTATGTTACTGTACCGGCCTTTTTCCTGTGGATGTTTGCGATCTTGTAAATGCCGAAAGGTTGAAACAGACCCTGCTCCAATTCCATTTTGCTGGGATAGCTGGTGTGGTTCCCTCCAGCAGTTTTTGGAGATAAAGTTGCAACTTTTCGAAAGCGGCGGCAAAGGAAATATCTGCTATCTCATCCGCTGCCAGACAAAACAGCGGCCCGGATGAGCAGGGGTTAATGGGCACGCCTGCTCCTAAAATGGGGTGCGAAGTTTGCGTATGATAATCTATAAAATTGACACAATCGGATAGGTTATCGACCTATCTCTTTCCAATAGAAATCTCTATAATGACACCAAAGGGGGGAAGCTGTATGCTGCGAATGGAAATGCGAATGGCTTCTGCCCCGTATATTGAAGAAGCCGGTTTGACCCAAGATCTGGCGAGTCTGGAATTTCCTGGGTGTACATGGGATGATACGTTCTGTTCCGAAAACGGAAAACTACAGTATTAAGGAGTGAAAAGAAGATGGACGCTGTATTTCATTTTATTCTGGCGGCACTGCCGTGGATTGCGGTGGGCCTGCTGCTGGCGGTGCTTTTTGCAAGAAGCGCAGGGAAGAACAAGTAGGAAGAACAAGCAGGCGATTACGGCACAGAGGGTATGTGCGTGGGGATGTGCCTTGGCACAAGAACAGAAAGGGGGAAAGCAAGTGGAAAGAAATGCAACACAAGTCCACAAATGGAATACAGCTGATACCATAACCTCCATTAGACATAAAAGTTACCTCTTTCCTTTTTATTTCGTGCTGAAAACAAAAACGCCCGGGCAGGCGAACCTACTCCCGGACAGGATATGGCAAGCGGCTTTCTCAAAAGCCCTGGGGCGCAGCACAACACCCAGCCATCCTCACAGCCCGGGAGCAGCGCATTCGTCCAAAGCGGAAGTTGCGTCTGAGAAGTTCCAGAAAGTCGTTTCTCATGCCAGACCGTGCTCCTTTCTTTAAATACCAACTGAACAAGTTGGTTTATAGGGATTATAGCCTACCCGGAAGGATTTGTCAATAGGCAAAAAAAGAAATGGATAAAGCTGTGCTTCCTAAGAAAGACCGGGCTGGGCTTGGGCAGAAAACACAACCTGTTTTCCAGCCCAATTCCCAGTACCCGGAGGAAAAGTTCGGCGATAGGAGCTGTCTTGGGGGCCATGTCAGTGCAATGAACAGACTTGTGCCGAACCTGGTAATGGCGCATTTCTTCATCGTATTCTGACAGACAAGAGTACCTGGGCCATGGCAGAGCACGGCTGTATCAAATACCGCAACTTGCCCTTGATCCTGCGAAGCTGGCTGATTGGGATGACGGACATACCCATGGTCATGAACTTCCTGACTACGTGATTTGTATATTTTTGGTTGCGATACGCTTCATGGGCGGAATGGAAAGCACACAAACCAGAATGGTCAGAACATCGGCAGCAGGCTGAGAAGCATAGATCCCAGCGATACCACACAGGCGGGGCAGGATCAGGATGAACGGAATGTAGAACAGGCCCTGGCAGCCTCGTTGTTTTTGGCGCCCAGCTGGCCTCCTGCCAGCACCGCCGCACCGGCGGCGAAGATGTTTTCGATGGATACCATAATCAGCAGCAGCGGTACGGTTACACCCACAGCCGTTAGGGCAATATCGGAGTTCAGCATCCCGATATAGGTGGTGTCTACCAGATTGTAAACGGCCTTGGCCAGCAGCGCAGGGTGGCGGGGATTGCCAGCTTGATGATGGCCTTGGATGGCTGCATATCTGCCAGCATGGATTGGGTTTGGGGTTTGCGTTGGGACATTTTCGGTTCCTTCCTTCACACATAATAATAAGACCAATAAGTCTATTTTGTGAAAGTATAGCATAAAAGACCATATGGTCAATATATGCAGGCCCCATTTTCAATATTTATCCTGTTTCCATAAAAAAGCCCGTCCCATGGCTGAGCAATACGCATGGAACGGGCTCATAATTTGATCTTATGTGCGGGTAATCAGGCCGTAAAGCATGGTCTGGAAGGTCTGGCGGCACAGCTGATTGTGCTGCTCCACCTGTTGGGCTTCCAGACCGGTTTTTTTCAGATAAGTGCTGACGCAGTCCTCGAACATCCGAAGCTGGCGAATTGCGTCGGGAATGCGGATGCCATCAGCCAGGGTTTCCTTTTCCAGAATCGCTGTGAGCATGGTTTCGTTCAGCGCGTCAAAGGAGATCCGGCATTTGGCAAGCTCCCGTAGCAGGTGCTGGGGAGGATTTACCACCGTATCGCAGAACAGCCTCTGGTGCAGCGGATGCTCCCCGAAAAAGACCAGACGGGCGTTAAAATACTGATCTGCCGTTACCGTTTCCACATCCAGCGCGGCTGATAGCGCGTCGGTCAGCGTCTGAAAGCACTTCTCCACACAGGCCAGATACAACGTGTCTTTATCCGCATAGTAATGGTACAGTAGCCCCTTGGAGATTTTCCCGGCGGCACAGATGGTGTTGACCGATGCGCCCAAATACCCTTGACTGGCAAACTCCGCAAAGGCGTATTCCAGAATGCGCTCTCTGCTCTTTCGATTCTTTTCCTCCTGCTTCATGGATGTTCCTCCTCTCTGGCATCGCCCTGTTTGGAATTCCATATCAGTATAGCAGATTTGGGCGGATATGTCTACTGTACAGGGCTGTGCATTTCTGCATCTTGTTGGGGATGGAGAAGAAAAGCCAAATTGCCTGCCGGTGCATAGTCTGAGCGGGGGTGATAAAATGAGGCAAACAGAATGTCCCAAAGCCATTGCCCGGATCCATGGCGGCAGGGATTACCCGATGATCCGTGGGACGGTAACGTTGTTTCAGCAGTGTGACGGTGTTCTGGTGGAGGTAGAGGTGTCTGGTTTACCCCGGACAGAAACCGGAATCTTTGCGTTCCACATCCACGAGGGAGGCAGCTGTTCCGGGGATCTTTTTTCCAATACCGGCGGTCACTTCAACCCCGGCAGAATGGAACACCCAAATCACGCGGGGGATCTGCCGCCACTGATGGGAGTTGGCGGAAAAGCCTATCTGAAGGTGCTGACCGGGCGCTTTCGTTTGGAGGAGGTCATTGGGAGGACGGTCATCCTGCATCGTAACCCGGATGACTTTCATACCCAGCCTTCCGGGAATGCGGGGACGAAGATAGCCTGCGGCGTGATTCAGCGAATCGAATAGTAGAACCGCCGGTGACCATGCGGCTTGCCGGCAGAGGGCATCGGGGCCAAACACCAGCACGGCAGTGCCGTTCTTTCACGGAGGAATCGAAACCAGGATCGCAGATCGGGCAGGATCAAAGCCTGCCCGATTCTCGCACCCAAATCCGCCGAAAAACTATAATGGAGGATAGGAGGTGCGACATGGAGAAGTATGTATGGATGGGCCTGGCGGCGACGCTGGGCACCTGGTTTGTTACGGCACTGGGAGCGGCAATGGTTGTGTTTTTTCGTTCCCCAAGTCCCAAGGTGCTCAACGGAATGCTGGGCTTTGCTTCTGGGGTGATGATCGCGGCCAGCTTTTGGTCGCTGCTTCAGCCTGCCATCGAGCGGGCGGAGGCGGCAGGCAGGCACCCGGCGTATTTTGTGGCCACGGTGGGATTCTTGCTGGGAGCGGTATTCATGTGGGGCTCGGACAAAGTGGTTTCCTTTGCCCGGGGACGTGTCAGCAGCACCCAGGGACAGCGGGGGGAGCGACTGAACCGGATCATCATGCTGGTGCTGTCCATCACCCTGCACAATATCCCCGAGGGGCTGGCGGTAGGCGTGGCTTTCGGGGCGTTGCAAAACGGCTATACCCCGGAAAGCTTTATGGGGGCGGTATCCGTGGCCGTGGGGATTGGCCTACAGAATTTCCCGGAGGGGGCGGCGGTGTCGGTGCCCCTGCGCAAGGAAGGGTGTTCGCGCAGAAGAAGCTTTCTCATTGGCCAGGCCTCGGGGATGGTGGAGCCGGTGGCGGGGGTGATCGGGGCCTGGCTGGTGGTGTATGTGGAGGTGATGCTGCCCTACGCCCTGTCCTTCGCTGCTGGGGCCATGATCCTGGTTGCCGTCCACGAGCTGATTCCGGAGTGTCAGCGCTGCCAGAAGGCCCAGCCTTACTTTGCCACCATGGGCATTGTGCTGGGCTTTGCGGTGATGATGCTGCTGGATGTGATGCTGGGGTAGTTCATAAATCGTTCATTTTCGACAAAACCAGCAGGCGGGATTTCCGAATTTCTGGTATGGCCTATCATTGCAAAATCGGGAAAAACCGAGTATACTTACGGATGGAATAAAATAATAGAGAGGATGGTCCCTATGAATCCCGAAAAAAACACGGAAGCGGTCTATGACGCAAGGACGCTGGGCACTTCCCGGGTTCTGGTTCTGGGCGTGCAGCATCTGTTTGCCATGTTTGGCGCTACGGTTCTGGTGCCTGCCATTACCGGTCTGAACGTCTCCACCACACTGCTGTTTGCCGGTCTCGGCACGCTGCTGTTCCACCTGCTCACCGGACGGAAGGTCCCCGCGTTCCTGGGTTCTTCCTTCGCGTTCCTGGGCGGCTACGCGGCCATTGCCCCCATGCTGGAGGATGGTTCCGCCAACCCCCTGCTGCCTTACGCCTGCTTCGGCGTGGCGGTTGCCGGTCTGGTGTATCTGGTTCTGGCCGGCCTGTTTAAGGTCTACGGCGCCAAGAAGGTCATGCGTTTCTTCCCGCCCATTGTCACCGGCCCCATCATCATCTGCATTGGCCTGTCCCTGGCTGGCTCCGCTGTCAGCAACTGCCGGAGCAACTGGATTGTGGCGGTTGCCGCCATCCTGGTGGTGGTTGCCTGCAACATCTGGGGCAAGGGCATGGTGAAGATCGTTCCCATTCTGCTGGGCGTTGTGGCTTCCTACCTGGTCGCCATGATTGTGGATCCCGCCGCCCGGGCCAATGTGGCGGCAAAGGTTGCCGAGGCATCCTGGTTCGGCATGCCCATTATTTGGGAGAATACCGCTTTCTCCATCTTTGGCAAGGACTTTGACGGCGGTTTGCTGCTGACCTCCGTGGTGACCATCGCGCCCATCGCCCTGGCTACCATGGTGGAGCACATCGGCGATGTTTGCGCCATTTCCTCCACGGTGGGTAAGAACTTTGTGGCGGATCCCGGCCTGCACCGCACTCTGGTGGGCGACGGCCTGGCTACCACCCTGGCCTCTCTGTTCGGCGCTCCCGCCAACACCACCTACGGTGAGAACACCGGTGTGCTGGCTCTGAGCAAGGTTTACGATCCCATGGTGGTGCGTCTGGCTGCGGTTTTCGCCATCGTGCTGTCCTTCTGCCCCAAGTTCGCGGCCATCATCGTGGCCATGCCTGCTGCTACCATGGGCGGCGTCAGCCTGGTGCTGTACGGCATGATCTCCGCCGTTGGCGTACGGAACGTGGTGGAGAACCAGGTGGACTTCACCAAGAGCCGCAACGTGCTGATCGCCGCCATGATCCTGGGCCTGGCTGTGGGCGTCAGCTACAATGGCGCTGTGGTCATTCCGCTGGGTTCCATTTCCATCAGCCTGTCCGGCCTGGCCATTGCCGCGCTGGTGGGTATCTTCATGAACGCCGTGCTGCCTGGCAAGGACTATGAGTTCGGCGCCAACGAGCAGGGCGACACCGCTGTCAACTTCGGCACCCGGGTGAAATAAGCAGCCCGAAAACCAACATACCGCAAGCGGGAGAACCCGGGACTTTTCCTGGATTCTCCCGTTCTTCGTTTAAAGCACGGAGATGTTCTTTTCTTGTTTCGGCAAGAAAAGAACCAAAAGAAGCCGCCATAGGAGAGGCGCTGAGTTGCTTGCTCCCGCAAGCAAAGCCGCCCTCTCCTATGTACCTCTTCCGGCACGCACTTGGCGACCTTGCAGCACCTTAACGGGCAAAACAAGCAAGACTCCGCACCTTAGCGAAGGCGGGGGC
>CAYYGF010000060.1:0-7769 GCA_964471315.1 uncultured Oscillospiraceae bacterium
CCGTTGCTCCCCGCCGCGGACAGGCCCAGCAGGTTATAGAACGGCAGGTAAACCGCATAGTTTACGACCGTAGTCAAGACACCAAAAACCAAATAGGACAGAATATCCCAGTATTTTACCACCAATGCGCGGATTTTTTGCAGCATAGCCGTTCCTCCAAAGCGATTTTGTACATAATACCACATTTGCCCATATTCGCGCAAGGTTTTTTTCCATTGCTGGGATATAATATTGCAATGGGGGTATTGACAAATGTCTTCTATTTCGGTATAATACTATCGATACGAAAAGGAGGAATAAAGCATGAAACTTGCATTCTTTGATACAAAGTCCTACGACATCCCCGGTTTTGACCGCTACGCTGCTCCCGCCGGAATCGAGATCAAATATTTTGAGCCCAATCTGGACGAGGATACCGTCTCCCTGGCCACCGGATTCGACGCGGTATGCGTGTTTGTCAACGATACTGTAAACGCCAACGTAGTGGAAAAGCTTTACCAGATGGGCGTGAAAGCCATTCTTCTGCGCTGCGCCGGCTTCAACAACGTGGATATCAAGGCTTGCCAGGGCAAGCTCCGGGTGTTCCGGGTGCCTGCCTACTCCCCCCACGCCGTTGCCGAGCACGCCATGGCGCTGCTGCTGACCATTAACCGCCGCACCCACAAGGCCTATATCCGCACCCGGGAATTCAACTTCAGCCTGCAAGGCCTGGCCGGCTTCGACCTGTACGGTAAAACCGTGGGCATCATCGGCACCGGCAAGATCGGACGGGTTTTTGCGGACATCTGCAAGGGTTTTGGCATGAACATTCTGGCCTATGATAAATTCCCGGTGGAAAACGCCGGACTGCACTATGTGGATCTGCCGGAGCTGTTTGAAAAGTCCGACATCATCTCCCTGCACTGCCCCCTAACGGAGGAGACCCGGCACATCATCAACGCCGACTCCATCGCCAAGATGAAAAAAGGTGTCACCATTATCAACACCTCCCGGGGCGGCCTGATCAACACCGAGGACCTGATCACCGGCATCAAGGAAAAGAAGGTGGGCGCTGCCTGTCTGGATGTGTATGAGGAAGAGGGCGACCTATTCTACGAGGACTTCTCCGGCCACATCGTTCAGGATGACAAGCTGGTACGGCTGATCGCCATGCCCAACGTTATCGTCACCTCCCACCAGGCTTTCCTAACCAACGAGGCTCTGGACAATATTGCCGCCACCACGGTGAACAACATGACCCGCTTCTTCAGCGGCGACCCGGACACCAGCACCGAGGTCTGCTATCACAAATAATATCTCCGCAAAGCAAACGCTGCCATTAAAAACAATGGCAGCGTTTCTTTTTCTATGATACGATCAGAATCCCAATTCTTCCCCAACCAGGATGAACTTGATCCGCCCGTTAGGACGGCAGTTGCGGGTAATCAGGATTTGATTGCAGATGCACCCGTCGCTCTTGCAGTCGGCGCAGGCTCCCGTTACCTCGCAGGGGGTCTGGGCAGCGAAGCGCTGCTTGTTCATGGGGGCTGCCACGGTTCTGGCCCGGGTCATGGCATCTTCCAGAGTATCGCAGACCTTGTTCATCCCCGCCACCACCAGCACCTTTTCCGGCCCATAGACAATGGCGGCAAGGCGGTTTCCAGTCCCGTCAATGCTGACCATCTGTCCATCCAGGCTTAGGGCATTGGCGCCACAGAGGAACACATCGGCGGTAAAGCACTGCTTCATCAGCGCTTCCCGCTCCTGGGACGTTTCAGCAGTATCCCGGTCGATCGGCCGGTAATTCCCCGCTTTCACCGCATCAATCAAGCCGATCTGCTGAGCAGACATGGCCCCGCCCCAGCCGACGGAAGCCCCCTGGGGAATCAGCTCCAAAGCCTTTGCCAGCGCCTGCTCCCGGTTGGGGCAATAGTACGCTTCAAAATGGCGGCTGCGCAGATTCTTCAGAAGCACCTGCGCCCGCTTCTCATAATACATCTGTTTGGGATCGTTCATACAAATACCTCCAAATTTAACCAAGATATTCCCGCTGGGTGGCGCTGTTTAAAATGGACTTGACCACATTGGCGCAGCATCGGCGCAGATCCGCCTCCTGGATTAGGCCCGACTGGATGCCCTGCAGAATATCTCTCCGGAACGCGGCGCCGCCGGGCATAATCAAATCGTTGCCTGCCTGCATGGCGATGGCACTGCTGGCCTGGCCCTTGTTGGTGGAGAACCAGTCTGTCATCACCACACCGTCAAAGCCCCACTCATTGCGCAGCACCTTGGTACACAGGTCGTAGCTGTTGGGCGAATACACGCCGTTGACCTTATTGTAGGAGGTCATCACGCCCTTCGCGCCGCCCTCCCGGACTGCTGCCTCAAAGCCCCGGAGATAGATCTCCCGCAGCGCCCGTTCCGACAGATTGCTGGACACAAAATTCCGGTTATCCTCCTGGTTGTTGCAGGCAAAGTGCTTGATGGTGACATAGAACCCTTCCTCCTGCTGCACGCCCCGGGTGATGGCAGCGGCCATGGCGCCGGTGAGACGGGGATCCTCGGAGAAATACTCAAAATTCCGTCCGCACAGAGGATTGCGGTGGATGTTCAAGGCAGGCGCCAGCCAGTATGTGCAGCCGTATTCCTTCATTTCCCGGTAGATGGCGGTACCGATCTGGTACATCAGCTCCGTGTTCCAGGTCTGGGCCAGGGCGTTGGCCACGGGGAAGGCGGTGGTATACTGGTAGAGCACCGTATCCTTGTTGGGATCGGAGGTCATCAGCTTCTGGACAAAATCCGGCATGACTTCAAAGACAGACAGGGCCATGTCGATGGGTTTGACCTTCCCCCGCTTGTTCACGCCGGAGCGCTTCTGGATTCGCAGGCCGGCAGGTCCGTCGCACAGAGCCACATTGGCAAGGCCGCGATTCCAGAACTTGGAGGTGGTGTTGCCCACAGAGCCAGGAAGATTGAACCGTGTCTCCCCGCCGAACATGCCAATGCCCACCACGATTTCCGCCATTTCCTTCTGGGTAAGGGTGTTCAAGAAGGTCTGCACCCGCTCGTCGGCACACTCCGCGGGCGTCTCATAGGTGTATTCCACCGTCTGGAACGCAGTAGGATCCAGGGGGATGTAGGGCAGTCCAGCTGCCAGGGATTCTTCTGCCCGCTGCGGAGAAGTCAGCTCCTCCACCGGCAGGTTAGGCTTGCAAATGTGCTGGTGCCTGGATACGACAACCTCCCGCTCCAGGGTAAGGACACCGATGGCCACCGTATTCCGGGAGGAATTGCCCAGACGCAGAACATACTCCCCGGCCTCCAGGATATAGCAGCCATCGCTTTCCCGATAGCTTGCCAGGTTTTTCAGATCAAAGGTCAGCTCCAGAATCTGATTCTCTCCCGGCTGAAGGGTATTGGTTTTTCCGAAGGCCGCAAGGGACTGGTATTCCTTATGCAGCGTCCCGCTGGGGGCGGAGACGTAGAGCTGGGCCACTTCCTTGCCGGAATAGGTGTCGCCGGTATTGGTCACAGCGGCCTTCACCATGACCTGGCTTCCCTGAACGCTCACCCCCGCCGAACGGATGTCAAAGGTGGTATAGCTCAAGCCAAAACCGAAGGGATAGGCAGGCTCCACGCCAAAGGTATCGAAGTAGCGGTAGCCGACATAAATGCCCTCTTTATAGAATTCCTCGGCCAGGTTGCCGTTTAAGTAGCTGTATTCCTTGGAGAAGGGAATGTCGCTGTACTGCTTGGCCCAGGTGTCAGACAGCTTGCCGGAGGGTGCGACCTTCCCGCTGACCACATCCGCAAAGGCGTGGCCGCCCTCGGTGCCCAGCTGGCACAGGTACAAAATGGCGTTGATGCCGGGGATCTCCTGGGCAAAGTCCATGTCAATGGCGGAGCCGCAGTTGATGACCAGCAGGAAATGGGCATACTGTTCGGCGCAGAAACGGATAGCGGCTTCCTCCTCGTCGGTGAGGAACATGTCACCCTTTTCCGCCTTCCGGTCGCCGCCCTCACCTGCCTGACGGCTCAAGACATAGATACAGGTGTCGGTTCCGCTGCCTTCCACATCTTCCTGTGTGATGGGGCGGCCAATGGGGGCGCGGAAGTTGTCGAACAGCATCTCCATGATGGCGTTGGGCTTCAGCAGGTTGACCCGCTTCTTCTTTTCCTCCATGTAAGCCTGTTCCGCGGCGGCGTATTGGACTTCATAGTCCGTCAGCCAGCCCTTGGTGGCGATCTCAAAGCCCCGATCCTCCAATCCTTCCAGGATGGTGACAGAGTGGCGCTCGTTAACCTCGCCGGAACCGGTACCGCCTTTGATGGTTCTGGAGGCGCCGGGGCCATACAGGGCTACCTTTTGGGAGGTGAAGGGCAGAGCGCCATCGTTTTTCAGCAGAACCATTGCTTCACAGGCCGCCTGGTAGGCAACCGTTAGGTTCTCCTTTTCCCGCTGGGTGACCTCCGCGTTATAGCTGGCCTTGGTTAATAGCTTCATGGGAATCCCTCCATATGTGTTTTCTTTCATTATAATCGAAAAGATAGCTGATTTCCACTTCTTTTTTAAAAAACAGGCCCAGGAAAACTCCCTGGGCCTGTTTTTTGTTTACTGATTCTTTTCCGCCTTCTTGGCAGCCTTGGCCTTGGCCTTGGCTTCCTGGGCCTTCTTGGCTTCCGCCTTGGCGTTTTCCGCGGCAGTCTCGTTGGAAGAGATGGCCCACTTCTCCAATTCGATGCGAACCTGGTCAGCGCCGGTCTCGATGACGATCCGGGACTCCTTCACATCCACCACAGTGCCGACGATGCCGCCGATGGTGGTGATCTTGTCGCCCTTCTTCACGGCGGAACGCATCTGCTCGGCTTCCTTCTTCCGCTTATTCTCGGGACGGATCAGCATGAAGTAGAAGATGGCAATCATCAGAACCATCATAATTAGGGTGCTTGCCATACCGCCGGAAGCGGAAGCAGTCAGAAAATTCAGCATGAAAAAAACTCCTTCGTGTGTAATATCTTGATTATTATAGCATTGATTGGGAAAAAAGCAAGGGGTAAGTTACGGCAAAGCGCGAAAAACAAAAGATTCTGATGGTTCAAATTCTTCTGGCCAGCTTGGGAGAATATTCCCGGCGGAATTCCGCGAAGCTGCCCGCATCCAGCGCCTGGCGGATTCTCTCCATAAGCTGATTGTAAAAATATAGGTTGTGCATAACGCTCAAGCGCATAGCCAGCATTTCCTCGGCCACGAACAGATGGCGGATATAGGCCCGGGAATAACGGCGGCAGACAGGGCAGTCGCACTGAGGGTCAATGGGGCCTTCGTCCAGCATATATTTGGCGTTTTTCAGGTTGATGGCCCCCTCCCAGGTAAAGAGCCTGGCATGGCGGGCATTCCGGGCAGGCATGACACAGTCGAAGAAATCCACGCCCCGGGCCACAGCCTCGATGATGTTGGTGGGGGTGCCCACGCCCATCAGATAGCGGGTCTTTTCCTTCGGCATATATTCTTCCACAGCTTCGATGATGTCGTACATCTCCTCCGCCGTCTCCCCTACCGCCAGGCCGCCGATGGCGTAGCCCGGCAAATCCAGCTCAGCAATGCGCTTCATATGGTCTACCCGAATATCCCGATAGGTGCCGCCCTGGTTGATACCCCACAGCATCTGCGATGGGTTCACCGTGTCCGGCAGGGCGTTTAAGCGGGCGTTCTCCGTCTTGCACCGAACCAGCCAGCGGTAGGTTCGGTCGACGCTTTTCTGGACATAGTCCCGGGGCGCGGGATTTTCAATGCACTCGTCAAAGGCCATGCAGATATCGCTGCCCAGGTTGGACTGAATCTGCATACTTTCCTCCGGCCCCATAAAAATCTTCCGGCCGTCAATATGAGAGGCAAAATACACGCCCTCCTCCTTGATCTTTCGCAGGGAGGACAGGCTGAACACCTGAAAGCCGCCGGAATCTGTCAGAATGGGGCCGTCCCAGGTCATAAATTTGTGCAATCCTCCCAGCTGCCGCACCACGGCATCCGTGGGCCTTAGGTGCAGATGGTAGGTGTTGCTCAGCTCCACCTGGCAGCCGATGGTTTTCAAGTCTTCTGCGCTGAGAGCGCCCTTGATGGCTCCCTGGGTGCCCACATTCATAAACACCGGCGTCTGAACCGTGCCGTGGGCACAGGTGAATTCTCCACGTCGGGCCTTTCCTTCGGTTTTTTTCAATTCAAACATACATTCCCTCTCTTGGTGAACGTGGCTGTATCGGATGCCCCACTGGCACGTTCCTTCCATCTCTTACAAAATACACATGGCATCCCCAAAGCTGAAGAAACGGTAACGCTCCTTCACCGCCTCGGCGTAAGCATTCAACACATGCTCCCGCCCAGCGAAGGCGGAGACCAGCATCACCAGGGTGCTCTCCGGCAGGTGGAAATTGGTAATGAGGCCGTCCATGGCCTGGAAGGTGTAGCCGGGATAGATAAAAATATCCGTCCATTTGGACGCCGCCGCAAAGGTTCCGTCCGCTTTGACCAGGGATTCCAGAGTGCGGCAGGAGGTGGTGCCGACGCAGATAATCCGGCCACCATTTTGCTTTGTCTCATTAAGGACAGCGGCGGTCTCGACGCTCATCATGCACAGCTCGGAGTGCATATGGTGGTCTGTGATCCGCTCGGCCTTGACCGGACGAAAGGTGCCAAGGCCTACATGCAAGGTCACGAAAGCCTCTTTGACACCCTTTTTCCGAATCTTTTCCAGCAGTTCCTCGGTAAAATGCAGTCCGGCTGTGGGCGCCGCGGCAGAGCCAACCTCCCGGGAATACACCGTCTGATAGCGCTCCTGATCCTCCAGCTCTTCCTTAATATAAGGCGGCAGAGGCATTTTGCCCAGGCGCTCCAGCACCTCCAGGAAAATGCCCTCGTACTGAAATTCCACCACCCGGTTTCCATCCTCCCGGACTTCCCGAACCACGGCGGTCAATTCCCCATCGCCAAAGCTGACCTCACTGCCCACCTGCATTTTCCGTCCAGGCTTACACAGGCATTCCCAGCGCTTATCCCCCAGATCCCGCAGCAGCAATACCTCCACCGCGCCGCCGGTGGGCCGGTGGCCCAGAAGCCGGGCGGGCAGCACCCGGGAATCGTTCATCACCAGACAGTCCCCGGGATGCAAATAATCTATGATATCGTAAAAATGCTTATGCTCTACCGCCCCGGTCTCCCGATCCAGCACCATCAGCCGGGAGGCGTCCCGGCGCTGCAAAGGGGTCTGGGCGATCAGCTCCTCCGGCAGATCGTAGTAAAAGTCCTTGGTTTGATAGGTTTTTTCCGTTTCCTTGGTTTCCAATTTCATTTCTCCTCTTTTGCGCACTGCATAGCTTTTGTTATTATAGCATATCCACATAAGGAAATCTACTGAAATCTCCGGATTTTTGCAGCAAAAAGGAACCTCCGGGGAGGTTCCTTTGGGATGGGTTACGCGTTTTCGATCGCTTCCACGGCGGCGCGCAGCACTTCCGTGTTCACCGTCTCCATCTGGCCGTTGTCATAGGCCTCCGCCACAGCGGGGTCGATGGGCAGCCTGGCCAGCACAGGCAGACCGAACTGGGCAGCAATCTCATCCAGGTGGGACTTGCCGAACACGTTGATCTTCTTACCACAGTCGGGGCACTGGAGGTAGGAATAGTTCTCCACGAAGCCCAGCACGGGAATATGCATCATGTTCGCCATTTTCACGGCCTTGGCCACGATCATGGACACCAGATCCTGGGGAGAGGTGACGATGATGACGCCGTCC
>CAYYGF010000060.1:7779-10680 GCA_964471315.1 uncultured Oscillospiraceae bacterium
GGAACACGGTCAGCGGTACGTCACCGGTTCCGGGAGGCATATCCACAAACAGATAGTCCACATCCTCCCAAACCACATCCGTCCAGAACTGCTTCACCGCACCGGCAATCACCGGGCCGCGCCAGACCACCGGGTCGGCTGGGTTGTCCAGCAGCAGGTTGATGGACATGACCTGGATACCGGTACGGGACAGGGCGGGATACAGCCCATCCTCGCTGGCTCCCTGGCACTCGGTCACACCGAAGGCCGTTGGGGCGGAGGGACCGGTAATATCGGCATCCAGAACGCCCACGCGCTTGCCCTGCCGGGCCATAGCCACCGCAAGCATAGAGGTGACGGTGGATTTGCCCACGCCGCCCTTGCCGGATACCACGGCGATGACCTTTTTCACCGTGGCCTGGGGATTCAGCTCAGCGAGCAGGCTTTCCGCCTTGCGATCCGCACAATCGGAGCCGCAGGAGGAACAATTGCCATTGCAAGAACTCATTTTCTAATTCGCTCCTTTGTTTTTCTCTTTCCGTATTATATGCCCTCTTGGGGAAAGTGTCAACCTTTCTTCGCCAATTCCTGCCACTCTTCCCGCAAAAGCCCATACCAGCATGCGTCGCAGACGCCCTGGTTATTCCAGTCGGACATGCGCAGTGTGCCCTCGAACCGCATACCGCATTTGCGCATTACGCCGCCGGAATGGGGATTGCGGAGGTCGTGGCGGGATTCGATCCGGTTCATGCCCACCTGCGCAAAGAGGAAAGCCATCACCGCCTCCAGGGCTTCGGACATGAATCCTCGATGCCACCAGCGCCTGCCAATGCAGTAGCCGATGTGGGCCTTCCCCACCCGATCATCCTGAGATACGACTCCGATGCTGCCGATGGGCTGCCCCACTTCTTTTGGAACAATGGCCCGCTGGTAAAAATCCGGTTGGCGGTAGCTGTCCACCCAATCCTTCAAAACCGCCACGCTGACCGCGGGACTTTCATGGGCTGGCCATGTCAGAAATTTGGTCACCTCCGGGTCAGCGGCCCAGTTTTCGTGCATGGCCTGGGCATCCACCGGGGTGAACCGGCGCAAAAGCAACCGGGGCGTTTCCAGCGTTATCGTGCCCAAGTGGCGCATGGTTATTCTTTCTCCTCCCCAGGGGCATCCAGAGCGGCTTTGGCTGATTCCAAAGCGGCGGCTTTCTTTGCGGCCTTTTCCTCCGCCTCCATTTCCGCTTCCTCCCGCATGGCGGTCAACTCATTGCGCAGACGAACCATCCGCATGGCGGCGCTGGCAAAGCAGAATACGCCGAACACGTTCACCATCCACCAGTCTCCCAACTCGCCGGTGACCAGTTTCTTGATCAGGCCCACGGCAAAGAAACCCAAACCCACAAAGCACTCGATCTTGGAATTGCGCTGGTGCATTTTCACCGCCGCTTCGATCCGGTCGGTGTGGGTGGTGTCGGACATCCGCCAATGGCCGTCGATCTGGATATAGGGAATGCCATTTTCCAGCTGGAAGGGGGTCTGCTTGCCGTAGACCACGGTAACGGTGTCTATCTGCAGCACCTTTTCTTTTCGCTCGGGGTTCATGATCTTTAAATGCTTGCGCTCCACATCTCCTTCATAGGTGACGCACTCCGTTTCGTTGACAACGCACTTCCAGATCTTGTCCTCCCCGTCCACATCCAGGGTCCACACAAATTCCTTCGGCTCAATCGGTTGGTTTTTTTTCATATTCCTTTGCTCCTTTTATTCCTGAGCAGCTTCCCACTGCTCCATAAGTTCCATCAGCGCTTCCTCTGCTGCTTCCTTTTCTCCCAAAAGCCGGGTCAACTCCTGATAATCGGCGGAAGCGGCTTCGATCTGGCTGTCAAAATCCGCGATGACCTTTTCCTGCTTCTCGATTTCCCGCTCCAACCTGCGCACCAGCTTCTCCGAATCCTTGGTGCCGCCCTTGGGCTTTTCCTTTTTGGGCTTTGGCGCGGCAGGTACGGCAGGCTTGGCCGCGGCTTCATGCTCCAAAATGGAACGGTATTTCTGATAGCCGCAGGGGAAATCCCGGATGGTACCGTCCTCCAGCAGCCAGATCCGCTCGGCAAACTTTTCGATAAAGTACCGGTCGTGGGAGACGAACAGCAGCACGCCCTCAAATTCCTCGATGGCGGCCTCCACCCACTCCCGGGAGGCAATATCCAAATGGTTGGTGGGCTCGTCCAGAATCAGCAGGTTGATCTTTTCGTCCATCAGCATACACAGCCGCAGCCGGGACTGCTCGCCGCCGGACAGATTGCCAACGGTTTTGAACACATCCTCCCCCTGGAACAAAAACGCGCCCAATCGATCCCGGGCTACTTGAGGGGTACAGTTCTTCTCGTACAGCATGGTGTCATAGAGGCTGCGCTCCGGATGGGCAAAGTGGATGATCTGGGGCAGATATCCCCATTTCACCGTGGGGCCGAACTGGATCTTGCCCTGGCAGTCCTCCTCTCCCAACAGGCACTTGATAAAGGTGGATTTGCCGGTGCCGTTGTCTCCCAGCAGGGCGATCCGTTCTCCGCCCTCCACCGTCAAGTTCACGTCGGAAAACAGCGTCCGGTCACCAAAGGATTTGCTGACGTTCTTCATTTTGAACACCACGTCCCCGGAGAATTCCTTTTCCCCGAAGCTGGCCTTCATGGTGCGCTCTTTTTTGGGCTTTTCCGTCTTTTGGATGCGCTCCATCCGGTGCTGGATGGACATGGCCCGGCGGTAAAGGGTGCGGTTGTTGATGCCCCAGCCCTTCATCCGCTCGACGGTATAGCCCAGCTGCTTTAATTTCGCCTGCTCCTGCTCGTACTGCTTTAATTGCAGATCAAACCGGGCCTGCATTTCGTCCATATAGAAGGAATAGTTGCCGGAATAGAACTCGGCATGGCCC
>CAYYGF010000061.1:0-10649 GCA_964471315.1 uncultured Oscillospiraceae bacterium
CTCATCCTCAGCCCACTTGGCCAGGCCGGAGAACAGGTGAGAGCACATGGTGCCGCCGTCAACAGCGGAGTTCAGAGCGGGGTCGATGGTGTCGGGCTCGGAGGCCAGGCAGACAGACAGGGTGTCGCCCTTGCCGTCCACGGTGGTCTTGTCGAAGAACTTGAAGCCCAGGGGGGTGGAGTAGAAGCCCTCAACGGCGTCATCGATCATGTACAGGTCTGTGTAGAAGTACAGGGGGACGATAGCGCCGGTGGACATCAGCAGATCCTCAGCCCGGTGCATCAGAGCGTAACGGGTCTCGGTGTCGGTGCAGGTCTTGATCAGAGGAATGATAACGTCGTAGGTCTCAGCCCAGGTGCCGTCCTCAACCTTGATGTCATAGCCCAGGTCGGTCAGATCCATGTCGTAAGCAGCCACAGTGGCGTGGTCGCCCTTGCCGAACTGAACGTCGTTGTTGCCGGAGCCGGTGATCCACATATCCAGGAAGGAGATGGGATCGTTGTAGTCAGCCAGCCAGCCGTTACGGGCGATGGAGTAATTGCCGGCCTTACGGGTGTTCAGGAAGGTGTTCCACTCCTGGTTCTCCAGGTTCATGGTGATGCCCACAGCGGCCAGAGCGGACTGCAGGTACTCAGCGATGGCCTTGTTGCCCTCGGAGGTGTTGTACAGGTAGGTCAGAGTGGGGAAGTTGGTGAACATGCCGTTCTCGTCCACCTCGTAGTACTTGGACAGGATCTCGTAGGCCTCAGCGTAGTTGGCCTCGAAAGCATCGGGATCGACGGAGTAGTAACCGACGAAGTCATCGCTGTGACCGGCATTCTCATAGAACTGAGAGCCGTCAGCATCGGTCATACCCATGGCGACGAAGGAGGAAGCGGGGACAGCGCCGTTCTGGGAAACGTTCTCAACGATGTAGTTGCGGTCGAACAGCAGGCTCAGGGCGTAGCGGATCTCAGCCTCGGCAGCGGCCTTTTCGGCAGCGGTCATCTCGGCGGGAGCCTCGGTGGGGGCTTCAGTGGCGGCGGGAGTCTCGGTCTTACCGCCGCAGGCGGCCAGAGACAGAACCATCACAACAGCCAGAAGCAGAGCGAACAGTTTCTTCATTTTCATTTTCCTTTCTCGAAAATAAAATTTTATTCAAAATCCCACGTTCCAAACGGCATATGGAAGGAGGATGATGAAACGACTTAATTGCACTTGTCCAGATTGTGGCAAGCGGCGAAGTGACCGGGGGCAACTTCCTTGAATTCCGGCATGCTCTCTGCGCACGCATCGGTGGCGTAGGGGCAGCGGGTACGGAAGGGGCAGCCGGAGGGAGCGTGCAGGGGGCTGGGAATATCACCGGAGAGCACGATGCGCTTGTTCTCCCTGGCCTTCTTGGGATCGGGCAGGGGAACGGCGGACATCAAGCATTTGGTGTAAGGATGCAGGGGATGGTCGTAAATCTCATTGGCGTCCGCCATCTCCACCATCTTACCCAGATACATAACCGCGATCCGGTCGGAAATGTGGCGCACGACCAGAAGATCGTGGGCGATGAACAGATAGGTCAGCCCCATTTCCTCCTGCAATTCATCAAACATATTGATGACCTGGGCCTGGATAGAAACGTCCAAAGCGGAAACAGGCTCGTCACAGACGATGAACTCGGGGCCCATGGCCAAAGCCCGGGCGATGCCGATGCGCTGACGCTGGCCGCCGGAGAACTCATGGGCATACCGGCTGGCGTGCTCGGAGTTCAGACCCACCCGGGCCATCAGCTCCAGCACCTTTTCCTGGCGCTCCGCCTTGCTGCTGTACAGCTTATGCACATCCAGAGGTTCGGCAATGATATCGGAAACGGTCATTCTGGGGTTCAGAGAGGAATAGGGATCCTGGAACACCATGGCGGATTTCTGGCGGTAGTCGATAATGTCCTGCTTGGTGACAATCTGCTTGCCATTGAACCAGATTTCACCGGCGGTGGGCTTATACAGATGCAGCAGGGTACGGCCGACGGTGGTTTTGCCGCAGCCGGACTCGCCGACCAAGCCCAGGGTTTCGCCCTTACGAATGGCGAAGGAAACGTCGTCCACCGCTTTCAAAGGCGTGGTCTTGAACATACCGGTGTTGATAGGGAAGTATTCCTTGAGGTGCTTCACCTCAACCAGATTTTCAAATTCGCTCATTTAAGACTCCGCCTCCTCAAGTACTCCGTTTTCAAAGGCTTCCTTCACATTCATCCAGCAGGCGGCTTGGTGCCATTCGTTAATCTGCATCCGCTGGCAACGCTCACGCATGCAAATCTTCATGGCGGCATCACACCGGGGGGCGAAGGGGCAGCCCTTGGGCATATTCAGCAGGTCGATGGGGGTGCCGGTGATGGGATGCAGACGGCTGCCGTCACTGTCCACCGTGGGGATGGAGCGCATCAGACCCTTGGTATATTCGTGCTTCGGGTTGTAGAAAATTTCATCGGCGCTGCCCTGCTCACAGATGGAGCCGGCGTACATGACAATGACCTCGTCGCACATCTGGGCTACAACGCCCAAATCGTGCGTGATCATGATGATAGCCATGCCCAGTTCCTTCTGCAGCTGCTGCATCAGCTCCAAAATCTGAGCCTGGATGGTTACGTCCAGAGCGGTGGTGGGCTCGTCGGCGATGAGAATGTCCGGCTCACAGGCCAAGGCCATGGCGATCATAACACGCTGGCGCATACCACCGGAGAACTCGAAAGGATACTGCTTCATCCGCTTCTCCGGCTCGTTAACGTTGACCAGCCGCAGCATTTCCACGGCTCGGTCATAGGCCTGCTGCTTGTTCCGGGGGGTATGCAGCAGGATGGCCTCCATCAGCTGGTGGCCGATGGTGTAGGTGGGGTTCAGAGAGGTCATGGGATCCTGGAAAATAATGGAGATCTTATTGCCGCGAACCTCCTTCATGCCGTTTTCATGGATGCCCACCAGCTCCTGGCCGTCCAGCTTAATGGAACCGGAGACAATTTTGCCGGTTTTTTCCAGAATCTGCATGATGGAGTAGGCGGTGACGGACTTACCGGAGCCGGACTCGCCCACGATGCCCAGAACCTTACCCCGTTCCAGGTTAAAGGATACGCCGTTGACCGCCTTCACTTCACCGGCGGGGGTGAAGAAGGAGGTGTGCAGGTCTTTTACTTCTAACAATGCCATATCGATGCGTCCTCCTTAATTCTTCAGCTTGGGGTCGAAGGCATCCCGCAGACCGTCGCCGAACAGGTTCAGAGACAGAACAATCAAGCTGATGACAACGGCAGGGATGATCAAACGGTAGGCATAGCTGTTAATGCCGTTCAGAGCGTCCGAAGCCAGGGAACCCAGAGAGGGCATAGGGGCATTCACGCCCAATCCCAGGAAGGACAGATAGCTTTCAGTGAAAATCGCGCTGGGAATCTGTAACGCGGTGGAGATGATGACGACACTGATGCAGTTGGGCAGCAGATGCTTGCGAATGATCCAGCCGGCCTTGGCACCGGTGGCCTGGGCGGCCAGCACGTATTCCTGCTCCCGCAGGGACAGGATCTGACCGCGGATCAGACGGGCCATAGACACCCAGTACAGCAAGCCGAATACCAGGAACAGGGAAACCATGTTACTGCCAAGTTTTTCCAGAATGGTTCCTTCCAGCATGGAGCCAAGGGTGACCTTCATAACGGAAGCCAACAAAATGACCATCAAAGTATCCGGCAGGGAGTAAATAATATCCACGATGCGCATGATAATGATGTCCACCTTGCCGCCAATATAACCGGAAATCGAACCCACAGTCAAGCCGATGATCAGCACGATAATACTGGCAAAGAAGCCAACTGCCAGAGAAATACGGGTACCATAGACCACACGGATGAAGTAGTCACGGCCCTGGGCGTCGGTGCCAAAAATGTGGGGGAAAACCTTTTCGCCGTTGGCAATCCGCTTTTGCTCGGTTTCGCCGTACTGGAAGGGCGCCAGGTTATTATACGAAGAATCCATGGGCTTTCCGGGGGTGTTGCCCAGCATTTTGTCGTACTTATAGGGCCAGAAGAAGGGAATCACAATGGAGGACAGGGTAATGATGATGATCAGAAACATGCTGGTAGCAGCGATTTTGTTCTTCATCAAGCGCTTCATACCATCCTTAAAGAAGGTGGTAGAGGGGCGCATCTGTACCATATAGGCCTTTTCTTCCTCGGTTGCCGGGATAAAATCATCCACGTCCACATGCATGGAGAAAATTTTCTTTTTCATTCTCTGTCTCCTTACTCAAGGGTAATTCTGGGATCAACAACCTTATACAGAATGTCGCTGATCAAGTTCATAATCACGATCAAGCAGGCAAGCACAATGGTGGTGCCCATGATCAGAGGATAATCCCGGTTGGTGATGGAGCTGACAAAGGCGCGGCCGATGCCGGGCACGGCGAAGATCTGCTCAACCACCAGAGAGCCGGTGACAATATAGGCCAGCATGGGGCCAAAGTAGGTGATGACGGGGATGAGGGAATTCTTCAGCGCATGGCCGAAAATGATCTTAAAGGGAGAGACGCCCTTTGCCCGGGCGGTGCGGATATAATCCTGGCCCAGAACATCCAGCATGGAGCTGCGGGTCAAACGGGTGATATAAGCCATGGGATACAGGGATAAAGTGATGATGGGCAGCACCAGTCCGTTGGAGGTAGAGCCGTTGGCAGGGAAGATGGGCCAATGCACCGCGAACAGCAGCAGAAGCAGGGTGCCCATAATAAAGGAGGGCATGGAGACGAAGGCGGTAGCCACCACCATGATGCCCTTGTCCAGCAGGGTGTTGCGGCGCAGCGCTGCCACACTGCCCAATACAATGCCCAGAGCCAGCGCCAGGAAAGCGGCGATGAGGCCCAGCTTTACAGAGGTTTTCATACCATCAGCGATGACATCCATGACCATACGGCCCCGGAGCTTCAGAGATGGGCCAAAGTCCAGCTTGGTGACGATATCCTTTAAATAGGTAAAGTATTGTTCCATTACGGGCTTATCCAGACCGTACTTGGCTTCCAGAGCGGCCTGGGCCTCTTTGGAAATGGCCTTTTCCGCCATGAACGGCCCGCCAGGCACAGCGCGGGTGACGAAGAAGGTGACGGTAATGACAACCCACACCGTCAAGATCGCCAGCGCAATGCGCTTGAGGATATACATTAAGGTTTTTGTGTTCATAGGATCGTTCCTTTCTCGTATTTGCCATAACCCGGCGCAGGACGCGTGTGCTCAAAAATTTTGCTGTTTTTCAAACGGCAAAAAGCGGTGTACACCGCTTTTATGAACTTTTGATACGGAAGTTATGACATTTTCCCATCCCATACGAATATAAACTAAATTATATTATATAGTAGGGAATTAATCAACAAAGCGATATGCTGAAAAATGAATGGATTTTTACAAGATATTTGTGCCTTTTGTACACAGACAAGCGTCTCTGTGCCACAAACTGGAGATATTTCCAAGATTCGACGGGAAAACCCGGATGGAAAGAGTGAAATTCTTCTTTGGGGTAAAAATGAAAGATCCCCGGAACGGTTGACCAGACCGCACCGGGAATCTTTCAGAGAAAAAGAGAGGTAAGAAAATGAAAAAGAATGAAATCCTTTAATTTGTTTTTATTATACCCCGGGGGTGTTAAAAAATAAGGGGGAATTTATTAAATAAGTATGAAGCAAGTAAAATAGGAGAGCCTAAAATTGTACAGATTGACCAATTATGAACATTTTGTAGCATTTGGAATCAAGCCCTTGACTTTTTTCCAAAATAGGCTATAGTTAAGACAAAAGAAATTAGCACTCGACGAGCGAGAGTGCTAACGCAAGGAAAGGAAGGATAGCTGTATGAATTTCAACAACTATACCCAGAAGTCTCTGGAGGCTGTCCAGAGCGCACAGAATTTGGCTGTGCAGAATTCCCACCAGCAGTTGGAGCAGGTGCACCTGCTGATTGCCCTGCTGCGGCAGGATGGGGGATTAATTCCCCAGCTTTTGAAAAAAATGGACGTAACGGTGGAAAGCCTGGATGCGGCGGCCGCCGCGGAACTGCGGAAGATCCCCGCCGTGAAGGGCAGCCGGGAGGCTGACCGCTTCTATATCACCGCGGATGTGGACGCCACCTTCACTGCCGCGGAGGAACTGGCCAAGACCATGAAGGATGACTTCGTTTCCGTGGAGCATCTGTTCCTGGCGCTGCTGGATACGGCCCGGGGCGGCGTGAAGAACCTGTTTGAAACCTACCGCATTACCAAGGAAAACGCGCTGAAGGCCCTGCAGGCAGTCCGGGGCAACCAGCGGGTCACCTCAGACAGCCCCGAGGGCACCTACGACGCCCTGGAGAAGTACGGCACCGATCTGGTGAAACGGGCGCGGGAGCAGAAGATGGACCCCGTAATCGGCAGGGACGAGGAGATCCGAAATGTGGTTCGGATTCTGTCTCGGAAGACCAAAAACAATCCCGTGCTCATCGGCGAGCCTGGCGTGGGCAAAACTGCCATCGCCGAGGGCCTGGCTCAGCGAATTGTCAAAAAGGACGTGCCCAAGTCCTTGCAGGACAAGACCATTTTCTCCCTGGACATGGGCGCGCTGATTGCCGGCGCCAAATACCGGGGCGAATTTGAGGAACGGCTGAAGGCGGTTCTGAATGAGGTCAAGCAATCCGAGGGCCGGATTATCCTGTTCATCGATGAGCTGCACACCATTGTGGGCGCTGGCAAGACCGAGGGCAGCATGGACGCGGGCAACCTGTTAAAACCCATGCTGGCTCGGGGTGAGCTGCACTGCATCGGTGCCACCACGCTGGACGAGTACCGCCAATATATTGAAAAAGACGCGGCCCTGGAGCGCCGGTTCCAGCCGGTGCAGGTGGATGAACCGACGGTGGAGGACACCATCGCCATCCTCCGGGGCTTGAAGGAGCGCTATGAGGTGTTCCACGGTGTGAAAATCGCGGACTCTGCCATCATTGCCGCCGCCACCCTGTCTCACCGGTATATTACCGACCGGTTCCTGCCGGACAAGGCCATCGACTTGATCGACGAGGCCTGCGCCCAGATTCGGACAGAAATGGATTCCATGCCCACAGAACTGGACGCGGTATCCCGGAAGATCATTCAGATGGAGATCGAGGAAGCGGCGCTGAAGAAGGAAGAGGACGAACTGTCCAAGGGTCGTCTGTCCGAACTGCAAAAGGAGTTGGCTGAGGAGCGGGACAAGTTCAATGCCATGAAAGCCCAGTGGGAGAATGAAAAGAACGCCATTGGCAAGGTTCAGCAGCTGCGGGAGAAGATCGAGGACTTGAACCGCCAGATCGAAGCCGCCGAGCAGAGCTACGACCTGGAAAAGGCTGCAGAGCTGAAATACGGCCGTCTGCCTGAGGCCAAGAAGCAGCTGGAAGAGGAGGAACGCCGGGCCCAGTCCGCCAAGGAGAGCAACATCCTCCGGGATCGGGTTACCGACGAGGAAATCGCCAAAATCGTGGAGCGCTGGACGGGCATCCCCGTGTCCCGGCTGGTGCAAGGTGAGCGGGAGAAGCTGCTGCACCTGGATGAGACCCTGCACAAGCGGGTGGTGGGCCAGGACGAGGCGGTTCAAGCCGTCACCGAGGCTATCCAGCGCAGCCGCGCCGGCATCCAGGATCCCAACCGTCCCATCGGTTCGTTCCTGTTCCTTGGCCCCACGGGCGTTGGCAAGACGGAGTTGGCCAAGACCCTGGCCCAGGCCCTGTTTGATGACGAAAACAACATGGTCCGGATCGATATGTCCGAGTATATGGAGAAATTCTCCGTCTCCCGTCTGATCGGAGCGCCTCCCGGATATGTGGGCTATGAGGAAGGCGGCCAGCTGACGGAGGCCGTCCGCCGCAAGCCTTACAGCGTGGTGCTGTTTGACGAGGTGGAGAAGGCCCATCCCGATGTGTTCAACATTTTGCTCCAGGTTCTGGATGACGGGCGGATCACCGATTCCCAGGGCCGGACGGTGGACTTTAAGAACACCATCCTGATTCTAACCTCCAACCTGGGTTCCGAGTACCTCTTAAACGGCATCAATCCCGACGGTACCATCCAGGACGAAGCCAAGGCCCAGGTACAATCCCTGCTGCGGCGCACCTTCCGTCCCGAATTCTTGAACAGACTGGACGAGATCGTGTTCTACAAGCCCTTGACCCGGGAGAATGTAACCGAGATTATCAACCTGCAAATTGGCAAGCTGAACAGCCGCCTGGAGGAGCAGCAGATCAAGGTAGAGCTGACCAAGGCGGCAAAGGACGCCATTGTGGAAGCGGCCTACGATCCCCAGTACGGCGCCCGTCCTCTGCGCCGGTATGTCCAGCATACGGTGGAGACCATGCTCAGCAAGCGCCTGCTGAAGGGCGACATCACCCCCGGCCAGACCGTTACGGTGGACGCCGTGGACGGCGAACTGGCAATGCGATAAAGAAAGACGCTGCCGCGGGAGAATTCCCGCGGCAGCTTTTTGCGCAAAAAGGCAAAATCCTGGGATTCCAAGGGGTTTGTGGAGAATTCCTATTGAAACCGAATATTTTTGGTGTTATACTCTCCCTCAGAAGCAGATATGAGGTGAGGCTATGACGGAGCAGAGGATCTTTTCCAATGACAAATTAATCCGATTGATTATTCCCCTGGTGATTGAGCAGGGCTTGACCATTCTGGTGGGCATGTGCGACGGCGTCATGGTGTCCTCTGTGGGGGAGGCGGCGATGTCCGGCGTGTCCCTGGTGGATATGATCAACGCGGTGGTGCTGACCCTGTTCGCTGCCCTGGCCACTGGCGGCGCGGTGGTGACCAGTCAGTTTTTGGGTGCGCGGCAGCCGGAGAAGGCCCGGCGCAGTGCCGGACAGCTGGTGCTCATGTCCCTGGGACTGGGCGTGGCGGCTATGGCACTGTGTCTGGTATTCTCCCGGGGGCTGCTGCGGCTGTTCTTTGGCTCCATCGCGCCGGAGGTTATGACGGCGGGACTGCTCTATCTGCGCCTTACCGCCCTGTCCTTCCCCTTTATCGCGCTGTACAACGCGGGAGCGGCGATTTTCCGCAGCACCGGCAACAGTAAGGTGTCCATGAAGGTCAGCGTTCTGATGAACATCATCAATGTGGCGGGAAACGCGCTGTGCATTTTTGTGCTGAAGATGGGTGTCGCCGGTGTGGCAGTGCCCACGGTGGTATCCCGGGCGGTGGCCGCGGTGGTGATCCTTGCCCTGGCTGCGAATCCCAGGCAGGAGCTGTTCCTGGAGAGGAAAAGCCTTGCCCAGATTGACCGCCCCATGATGGGCAGCATTTTGCACATTGGCATTCCCTCTGCCTGCGAAAACAGCTTCTTTCAGTTTGGACGGCTGATTGTGGTGAGCATGATTGCCCTGTTCGGCACGGTGCAGACCTCCGCCAATGCGGTGGCCAATACTCTGGACAGTGTGGGCATCATCATCGGGCAAGCCATGGGCCTGGCGATGGTGACTGTGGTAGGCCAGAGTGTGGGCGCCGGAGATCAGAAGCAGGTGCGCTATTATGTCAAGAAGCTGATGCTCTGGACATATCTGCTGATGGGCGTGAGCAATCTGGCGATCATCCTGTTTGTGGATCCGTTGATCGGCCTGTACCGCTCTCTGTCGCCGGAGACGGTGGCATTGGCCCGGAAGCTGGTGCTGCTTCACGCGGTATTTGCCATTGCCATGTGGCCTGCGTCCTTCGTTTTGCCCAATGCCCTTCGCGCGGCCAACGATGTCCAGTTTACCATGTGGGTGGGGGTTGGCTCCATGATTCTATTCCGCATTGTTGGCTCCTGGGTGCTGTGTGTGCGGCTTGGCTGGGGGGCAATGGGCGTGTGGATCGCAATGATCTTGGATTGGGTGTGCCGCATCAGCTTCTATGTTCCGAGAATGCTCTCCGGAAAGTGGAAAACCAAGTATCGGGCGGGCTGATTACTGTGCCCAGTGGGGCAGCTGCTCAAAAACCAGGGTATGCCCCCGAAAGGGAAACGCAATCCGACAGGAAAACAGCATCGGGGCGGGGGAGGAATCCCTCGCCCCGTATTTGTGGTCGCCCACCAGGGGATAGCCCCGGCTGGCGAACTGCACCCGAATTTGGTGCGTCCTGCCGGTGTGCAGGCGAACGCGAACCAGGCTGGTTTCCCAGGCGGATAGCAGGACATATTCCAGCCGGGCCTTTTTCACGCCGCCCCGCATCCGATTGACCACGAATACCTTGTTTTTGCGGCTGTCCTTCCACAGAAGATCCTCCCAGTCGCCCCGTTCCGGCGGGGTGCCGTGTACCAGAGCCACATATTCTTTTTCAAAGGCGCCTTCCTGGATGGCTTTGGAAAGGGATGCGGCAGTCCGGGAATTCCGGGCGTAAACCATAACGCCGCCCACATTCTTATCCAGACGGTGGATGGGGAACATGTCGCCGCCCAAAGCGTCCTTCAAGGCATCCGGCAGCTGTGTTTCAGAATCCAGCCCAACGGGCTTGACGCAGACGGCAAGATCACGATCAAAATAGAGAATTTCCATAGGTTGTCCTCCTGGAAAAAGGGAAAATGCTTATCGGGTTCCATCCGCAGAGCAGCCAATTGGAATGGAACGAGTCCTTGCCTCCCCAATGGGGGAGGTGGCAGCCCGAACGGGCTGACGG